>NZ_QWLE01000066.1:0-12196 GCF_009917365.1 Neglectibacter sp. X4
ATCGCTGCGGTACACGTCCGTTGTATCGCTATTTGGGCTGCTATTCGTGCTTAACTCATGTAGACACTATTTAAAACAATCCCACAGGCAATGAAAGCCACTATGACAATCTCCATAACTGGCGGTATATACAGTTTTAGCCACCTGTTCAGAACATGGGGCAGCATGAATAGGATCAGCGTAAGTACGCAGAGAAAAATATGCTCTGTATTCATCCGCAGGCATGAAATAAACAGGGATATGCCTACGATAACTGCCATGCCATAATAGAAAAAATTTTTTCTCAATCGTATGAACCATTTAGGGCGCATTTTCGCTTATCTGCTCCATTTTCTTAATTTCCCTGAAACAAAAGGCTCCTGAAAGGATAAAAGCCAAAGCGTCTGCGACAGGCCCCGCCATGAGAATACCTGTCAGCCCAAAGAAGCGGGACAAAATAAGCATGGCCGGAATATAAAAGATTACCTGCTTTGACAGGGAAGTAATCGCTGCTTTCATGGGCTGTCCAATTGCCTGGAATAATACGCCGGCACACATCTGCAAGCCATTCAAAAATGTAAGCAGCAGATAAATATGGAAACACTTGACCGCAAATTCCTCGTACAGTGCAGATTCCGTCCCGAATATCCGGATAAGCTGCAGCGGGAAGCACTGGAAAATGATCCATGAAACAAAGGTGATGAGCGTGGCAACTCCGGCACTCAGCATAAATGTCTTTTTCACACGGTCATATTTCTTTGCGCCATAATTAAACCCAATAATTGGCTGGCTGCCGCTTGCAACGCCAATGCCAATGGAAAATGCAAGCATACTCACTCTCATACACAAGCCGAAAGTTGTGAGCGGAATATCTGCACCATAAGGAGAGAGCGCGCCGTATTTTGTCATCAGATTGTTTGATACAAACGCCACCACCGTTGAAGTCAGGTTGTTGGCCCCGCTTGCAAATCCAAGGCTTGCGATTCTTCCTGCAGTCCGGATATCAAAAGTAAAAGACTGTCTGGACAGTTTGATCGTTTTCAACCGGAACAGATAAGCGATGTTAAACAAAAGTCCGAACAACTGGCTTATAATGGTGGCGATTGCAGCACCTTCAACACCCCAGTGGAACACAAAGATGAAAATCGGGTCAAGAATGATGTTGAGAACTGCCCCGATCATCATGGAAAGCATGGCATAACGCGGACTTCCGTCTGTTCGGATTGCACTGTTAATGGTATTTCCGACAATCTGAAAAGCAAATCCGATCACGATGATGCGCCCATAATCAAGAGCATAGTGGAGAATATATCTTCCAATGTCAAAAAGGGATTGAAAATGAAGATGCAGAGGGGCGAGCTTGTAGCGTTTCAAGGATGTCTGGGATATGACTACCATAAGGATACAAAAAGCATATCCGTAAATGAAAAGGAAGCCGAAATTGTAAGATATATTTTCAATCGTTATATTGAGGGGGCAGGATGTACGGTCATTGGGAATGAACTGGAAAATTGGGGATCTCTACCTTTATACCAAAATGCGGAATGTAGGCGGTATCGCCCAGACCGAAGCCTAGAAATCAAGCGACCTCTTTATGAAGTGCCGCTATCTGGACGAAATCACAGGCAACCGTGGCACGATTTTTGCCACAGGAACGCCTATCAGCAACTCAATGGTGGAGATGTACTCGGTGCAGAGGTACTTGCAGTACGACACCCTTGTAAAGAACGGCTTTTTTATACTGTTCGCCCCCTTTCCGTCGCCCTTATTTTTTACGGCTTTTTGGGGGCATTTTTCTTTCTGCATCATCGGCAGAAGCATTCTTGTAAACCACTTGCCTAGCGATTGGTTTTCGGTACACAAAAAGCCAGCGCAGCTTTACTGCCACGCCGACCCCTCGTTAAAATGCTTTCTTACGTATCCCCTATTTGAGATACCCTTCTCTAAAAAGTTCTAAGGGTAAATGATACTCCCCTTCTATCAGGGTATAAGGCAGGCCACAAGCCTTGCACCCAGCCTGCCATGCGGCATTCCCCTGGATAGCTGTCTCTATGGAAAAACCTCCGTCCTCCAGACGCTGTTCCACGTCATTTGCGTGGGCCTGCATGGCGGAGAAATTTTTCCGGATAAAACCTTCGCTGAGCACCAGACAGCAAAAACGGATGTGCCGCAGGTATTCTATCGCAAAGCTTTCCTGCCAGTTGAAAGGGATATAACAGCCCTCCACAATCAGGTGCTGTCCGTTTTCTATGGCTGTCTTGACCATTTCCGCCGCTATAGGCCAGAGGTACGCGGTAAGCTTATCATCGTCCTCCGGCGTAAGGCTGGTCTGCCCACTGCGGATAAGCCCCATTTTCAGGAGATCTAAAGATAAACAGCTATACCCATATTTTTCCACAAGCTTTTGGGCCAACACGGTTTTTCCCGTATGGGAGGCTCCCGCAATTAAAACCACCACAGGATTCTTACTTGACAGCCTCCAGCAGGGCGTCAATGCGGTCGGTGCGCTCCCAGGCCACACCCAAGTCTTCCCGGCCCATGTGCCCGTAAGCGGCAAGCTGGCGGTAGATGGGTTTGCGGAGATCCAGCTCCTTGATAATGGCAGTGGGCCGCAGGTCAAACACCTTGCGCACCGCCTCGCTGAGCTTTTCATCGCAGACAGTGCCTGTGCCAAAGGTATCTACCATAATGGAAACCGGGCGGGCCACGCCGATGGCATAGGCCAGCTCTACCTCGCATTTTTTGGCAAGGCCGGCAGCCACAATATTTTTTGCTACCCAGCGGGCTGCGTAAGCAGCAGAGCGATCCACCTTGGTGGGATCCTTGCCGGAGAATGCGCCGCCGCCGTGGCGCCCATAGCCGCCATAGGTATCCACGATAATCTTCCGGCCTGTCAGGCCGCTGTCCCCCACAGGGCCGCCGATAACGAAACGCCCGGTGGGGTTGATATAGATGCGGGTCTGCTGATCTACCAGCCCGGCGGGCACGATAGGCTTAATCACATGCTTTATCATGTCCTTTTTCAGCTTCTCCAGCTTCACGTCCGCGTCATGCTGGGTGGAAATGACAATGGCCTCCACCCGCTTGACCTCGTCCCCCTCATACTCCACTGTCACCTGGGTTTTCCCGTCAGGCCGGAGATACTTGAGGGTGCCGTCCTTGCGCACCGCCGCCAACTGCTTTGCCAGCTTGTGGGAAAGGGAAATAGCCAAAGGCATATACTCTGGCGTTTCATCGCAGGCATAGCCAAACATCATGCCCTGATCCCCTGCGCCGATAAGGCTGTTCTCATCAGTTTCCCCGTTCTTCGCTTCCAAAGACTCATTAACGCCCATGGCAATGTCCGGAGACTGTGCGTCGATGGAAGTCATCACGCCGCAGGTGTTGCCGTCAAAGCCGCAGGCCGGATCGTCATAACCGATATCCTTCACCACTTCCCGCACCACAGCGGGGATATCCACATAACAGGAGGTGGCAATCTCCCCCATCACATGTATCATGCCGGTAGTGGCAGTGGTTTCGCAGGCCACATGGGCCTCCGGGTCTTTCTCCATAATGGCGTCCAGCACCGCGTCGGAAATCTGGTCGCACACCTTATCGGGATGTCCCTCGGTTACAGATTCGGAAGTAAACAGCTTCATGAAAATCATCCTTTCGTTATAATAATCCAAGCCTCAGTAAACCCCGAATCAAGAAAAGGGCACCTCGAAAAACGAGGGCCCTTTTACCGCCTCATCTTTCGGTTTACACCGCAGGAATTGGCACCTTGCAGCTTGCGCCACAGGTTGCCGGGCATCACAGGGCCTGTCCCTCCGCCTCTCTTGATAAGGATTTATTCAGCTTTTGTTTTATTATAGCACCCCATATGCCTCTTGTCAATGGAATACAGGGAAATTTGTTGAATCTCACAGTCTGGCAAAATGCCGCCGGGCAATTTCCGCCAGAGTGCCATAAACCGCCGGGCTGCCAGCTATCACCGCCATGCCCTTTTCATAACCCAGCGGCCCTTCCAGGGAGCCTGCCTTGGCCCCCGCCTCCTCCAGGATGACGGAAGCGGCGCAAAAATCCCAGGGGGACAGGATGGCTTCAAAGAAGCCGTCGCTGCGGCCCGCCGCCACATAGCACAGATCCAGGGCGGCAGAACCGGATCGGCGCACATCCCCGCAGAGGAGAAACACCTCCTGCACCGCCGCAAAGGTCGCTTCGGCCCGTTCCCGGTAATAGGGAGAGGAGCCAAAAGCGATTAAGGCATTTTCCAGGGGCACTTCCCCGCAGCGGATGGACTGTCCGTCGCAGAAGGCGCCTCCCCCCTTTACAGCGGAAAACAGCTCTCCTGCCCACAGGTCATACACAAGTCCCATCACCCCTGTGCCGTTCTGCACCAGGCCCACGGAAATGGCGCAGGGTCTGTATCCCCGCATGAAATTGGTGGTGCCGTCGATGGGATCGATAATCCAGTTCAAGCCCGGCTCCAGCTTGTTTTGGGCCTGCTCCTCGGCAAAGAAATGGGCCTCTGGCAAAAGCTCCCCCAGCTTTTCCAGCAGAAATTTCTGGGAGGCAATGTCAGCCTCTGTCACAAAATTGGCGTGGCCTTCCTTGGTGTATACCTGGGGGTGCCGCAGGGAACGCACCAAAGCCCCTGCCTCCCTTACAATCCCTGCCGCTTCCTGCATAAGCCTTTGCAAATCCATCAAGTTTTCTCCCCTTTGTGTATTTTTGGCTGTCTTTCCATCTTCCAGGCCCGGATTTTTTCCAGGCGCTCCTTCACCCTGCCCTCCAGGCCCTGGGCGGTAGGCTCATAATACTGCCGGCCCAAAAGGGAATCCGGCAGGCACTGCATGTCCGTCAGCTTTTCCTCTGTGTCATGGGCATATTGATACCCTTCCCCATAGTGCAGCTCTTTCATCAGGCGGGTGGGGGCGTTGCGGATAACCAGGGGCACCGGCTCTGCCAGCATGTGCAAAGCATCCTTTTTGGCGGATTCATAGGCCCTATAGAGGGCGTTGGACTTAGGGGCAACGGAAAGGTACACTACAGCCTGTGTGAGATTTACCGTACACTCCGGCATGCCGATGAAATGGCTGGCCTGATAGGCGGCAGTACACAGCTCCAAGGCCCGGGGATCGGCAAGGCCCACATCCTCGCTGGCAAAGCGGATAAGCCGCCGGGCCACATAGAGAGGGTCTTCCCCCGCCTCCAGCATACGGGCCAGCCAGTACACCGCCGCGTCCGGGTCGCTGTTGCGCATGGATTTGTGCAGGGCGGAAATCAGGTTATAATGCTCCTCCCCGTTTTTGTCATAGAGCAGGGATTTCCGGTTCACGCACTGCTCCAGTATCTCCCGGGTTACCGTCACCCTGTCCCCTTCCCTGCGGGCATTTAATACCACCATCTCCAGGGTGCCCAGGGCTGTGCGGGCGTCGCCATTTGCAAAATTTGCAATGATGTCCAGCATGCCCCCCCCATTTCCACCTGCTCCCCTCCAAAGCCCCGGGGATCCTCCAAGGCCCTTTTCAGCAGGGAAACCAGATCTTCCGCAGAGAGGGCCTGAAGCACGAACACCCGGCACCGGGACAGCAGAGCGGCGTTTACCTCAAAGGAAGGGTTTTCCGTAGTGGCTCCAATGAGCACAATGCTGCCCCGCTCCACAAAGGGCAGGAAAGCGTCCTGCTGGGCCTTGTTGAAGCGGTGTATCTCATCTACAAAAAGCAAGGTGCGCTCCCCTAATAGGCGGCTGCGCTCCGCGTTTGCCATCACTTCCTTTATCTCCTTGATGCCGCTGGTGACGGCGCTGAAGTTGATAAAATTCGACTGGGTGCGCCCGGCAATGATACGGGCCAGGGTGGTTTTGCCCACCCCCGGCGGCCCCCAGAAAATCATGGAGGACGCCTTATCCTCCTCTATAAGCTGGCGCAGGATTTTCCCTTCCCCTAAAAGGTGCTGCTGGCCGCTGAATTCCGAAAGGGTTTGAGGGCGCATACGGGTGGCTAAAGGCGCGTCCAGCGGGCCGGGCTGGAAAAAGCTTTGCTGTGTCACAGGCTCTCCCCTCCCAAAAGGCTTTCCGCAATGGGCAGAAGCCCGGTTAAATCGGAAACCGTATAGCGCGGGACAAAATCCCCTGGATGTTCCTCCTTACGGTTCACCCAGCAGGCCGGAATGCCTGCCGCCTGCGGCCCTGCTACGTCATTTGTAAGGGAATCCCCCACAAAAAGGGCTTCCTGGGGCCTCAAGCCCAACTGCCGCAGAATCTCTGTATAGAAGCGGGGGGCTGGCTTATAGCAGCGAAGGCTTTCCGAGGTGAAAAGCTTTTTCATGGGCAGGCCGCCCCGGCGTAGATCCTGCTGCAAGGGCGCTGTATCCGTAATGGAGCCAATATACAGCGGCACCCGCTTTTCCAGCGCTTCCAGCACAGCCTTTGCCTCTGGATAAGGCCTGCGGCAGCCTAAAATCCCAAGCATAATTTCCACGTCCTGGTCCGGCTCCCCCTCTATGCCATATTCTTTATAAAGCGCCCGCAAATCTAAATGGTAGATGGCCTCCTCTGTGAGGAAAGGCCCCCCGCTGTCCATGTGCCGCTGGTGCAACTGCTTCCAGCGGGCATAAAAACCAGACGGAGAAATATCCTGCCGCCCGTTTTTTGCCAGTATTTCCCCGGCAGCGTCTACAGAGCCTGTGCCCGTACACAGCAGCGTCCCATAGGCGTCAAAAATAATGGCTTTCAGCATCGCAGCCCCTCCCCTGTCGCTTTTTTCCATTATACGCCCAACCTGCCAAAAAAGCAAATGGGGAAAACTGTTTGATAAAATCAATGGAACAGACATCTCTCGACACGGAAGGAATTGACAGAAAGGAAAAAAGGTGCTAAGATTTCCAGTAAGGATATATAAAAGCCATTTGAAAAGATGAAGATTAGGAGTGATGAATGTGGCTTTGCTGGCACAATGGCAGCAGTATGCCGAAGAAAAGCAGCAGGAGCAGGGGGCAAAATTCTGGCAGGAATATTTTAAGCTGGAAACAGAATTTTACAAACGGATCCTGGAAAGCAAACCCCGGCGCAATACGGTGGAGGGGTATGCGAAGAAATACAGCGTGGATTTAATGTCCATGATGGGCTTTCTGGACGGCATCAACGACAGCCTGAAGGAGAAAAATGATTTGGAGGCCCTGGAGGCAGATTCGGAAGTCAATCTGAACTATGACAAGGAACGGCTTTATAAAAACATGGTGGAGGCAAAGGCAGACTGGCTGTATACCCTTCCCCAGTGGGACAAGCACCTGACCGAGGAGCGCCGCCAGGAGCTGTACAAAGAGCAGAAGCGCTCCAAAACCGTGGTGAAAGGCCAAAAGGTGGGCCGCAATGATCCCTGCCCCTGCGGCAGCGGGAAAAAATATAAGAAGTGCTGCGGCCGGGATGCATAAAGCCATACATAAAATTTGGCAGTGCCCGGCTGAAACGGAAAAAGTGCGTTCCTTTGCGGGATAAGCGGGGGAACGCACCTATATTATACAGCATTTTGGTGAAAGGGGAATTGCATGGAAAAAATAAGGCTTTGTGCCCCCTGCCTGTTGGGGCTGGAGGGTTTGGTTGCCCAAGAGCTGCGGGAAATGGGCTGCGAGGACGTGCAGGCGGAAAACGGGCGGGTGCTTTTCTCCGGCGGCTGGAATATTCTTGCCAGGGCAAACCTGCGCCTGCGCTGCGCGGAGCGGGTTCTGGTGCTGCTGGGAGAATTTGAAGCCCGCAGTTTTGAGGAGCTTTTCCAGGGCGTGCAGGCGCTTCCCTGGGAAAAGCTTCTGCCTGTAGATGGGGAATTCCCTGTAACCGGGGCCAGCCTGAACAGCCAGCTCCACAGTGTGCCCGACTGTCAGTCCATCATCAAAAAAGCCATTGTCCGGTGCCTGACTAACGCTTACCATATCTCCTGGTTTGAGGAGACAGGGCCTCTGTACCGGGTGCGGTTCCGCATTTTAAAGAACAAAGTAAGCCTTATGGTGGATACCTCTGGGGCAGGCCTCCACAAGCGGGGATACCGCCCTGCTTCCACCCAGGCCCCTATAAAAGAAACCCTGGCGGCGGCTTTGGTAAAGCTTGTCCGACTGCGGCCTGACGGCCATTTTCTCGATCCCTTCTGCGGATCCGGCACCCTGCTGATAGAGGCCGCTATGGCAGCCCGCCGTATGGCCCCCGGGCTTGGCAGGCGGTTTATCGCGGAAACCTGGACAGGGGCAGACAAGGCCATCTGGAAAGAGGAGCGGAGCCTTGCAAGGGAAATGGCCCTGCCCGGGGAAGGCTTTTTGGCGGAAGGATTTGATATCGACCCGGAAGCAGTGTCCCTCACCCTGGAAAACGCCCAGCGGGCAGGGGTGGGAAAACATATCAAGGCCCAGATACGGGATATAAAGGACTTTGCCTGCGCCGATCCGTACGGCTGTGTGGTGTGCAATCCGCCTTATGGAGAGCGGCTGCTGGACGTTTCCGCGGCCCGGGATCTGTGCAAAACCATGGGTCGGGTGTTCACCCAACAGCGGGGCTGGAGTTATGGCATTATCACCCCGGAGGAGGACTTTGAAGATCTTTTCGGGCGGAAAGCAGACAAGCGGCGGAAATTATACAACGGCATGATCAAGTGCCAGTTTTACCAGTATTTTAAATGAGCGCTGCGCAAAATGAGACAGGATATAAATACCCCCGCCTTACCCGGCGGGGGTATTTTCACGCAGTAAAGCAACAGACCTAATTTTCCTCCGGAGCCTGGGAGGTTTCCACAGGCGGTTCTGACGACACAGCGCTGTCTGTCTCCTCCCCTTTCCCCTTCGCGGTGCGGGAGAAAAGCCTCCGCTGGGTGTCGGCATCGGCAACGCCGGTTTCCTCCAGGCCGTTGGCTTTCTGGAATTCAGAGACGCACTGGGCCGTATATTCCCCGAAATGCCCGTCATATTCCCTGTCCAGATATCCAAGCTCTTCTAAACGGGCCTGCAGCTTCTGCACTTCCTCCCCCTGATCCCCCTGGGCCAGGGTTTCATACTTGGTATTATCTTCTGCCTCGGCCTCGCTGGCTAAAGCCGAGCCTACAGCAGAATCTATTTCCTCTGTAGGATCCGTCACCTGCATGGAATTTTCCTCCAGCAGTTCTGGAAACACCAAGGAGCTTATCTCGTAAGCAGTTTCAATAACAGTGCGGCCCTGCCAGGCCATCAGGCTGGGATCCATTTCAAAAACCTTGTTATCCTTCACTGCCTGGGAATCCTGAAAACGGCTGTCTCCCAGAATCTGATCCTTCAAGCCTGGCGGGCAGAAAATAGCGTTGGGATTGGAGATGCGCAGGGTGTCAAAATCGTACATGCCCCCCTGCAGGCTTTTGAAAACATTGGTCACGCCGGAATACGTCATGATGGTGCTGCCAAACATGTCTCCTGTTACAGCGCTGCTGTCCAGGTCATACAGGTAACAGGCGGTGGTGACCCTGTCGCTGGGCACAATGCGGTTAATAGCGTCCAGCGTGAGAAAAATATCTTGTGCCACCCGGATTCCCTCGTCATGGCCCGCGCCGCCGCCAGCCAAGGCGGAGGACACCTCGGAGTAAAGGCGCTCGAAATCCTCGCGGTCTGTAGCGGGGGCAATGGAAAGCACCGTAATGCCTGCCTCCTCCAGAGCGGAAGCGGAGGCGCCGCTCTCCGCGTCCAGCAGCACCAGATCCGGGCCGGCGTCTATGATAGCCTGGGCATCATCCCGGGAAAGCTTGTTTAAATCCCGCAGGCTTTCCTGGGTACACTCCTGGGCACCGGCAGTCAACTGGGTTTCATAGCCTAAAGCCAACACCACATCAGCCAGACTGGGAGAAAGCACCACCACTTTCTGGGGCCGGGCAGATATGGTTACGCCAGCCACCTCTACCGGGAATTCGCCAGCAACAGCCACGCCGGAAACCATGTTCCGCACATCGGAACAGCCTGCCAGCATCCCGCAAATTAACGCAAAGCAGAGCAGCAGGGCCCCGCCTCGTCTGCTGAATCTTTTTATCATATACACTTATCCAACTCGCTTTCTACAAGCAGAATAGACCGGCAGCAGTGAGCCTCCCGGCGCTTAACATGGCGCATTTTTCACAGAAAGCCCCATGTCTTGTGTCTATTCTACAACTTTTTCCCCTCCCCTGTCAACCTTCCACCAAAAATACTTGACTTTTTAAAAATAAAAAGCTAAAATAAGAAAGATTATTGAGGTCAGTTTGAATGCAGGCATAGATTTTATGTGAAGGTCTTAAACAAGGTTAACTGCCTATAGGGAGACGTATCGAAGTGGTCATAACGAGCCTGACTCGAAATCATGTTATCTGTGCCGAAAACTGAATAATTATTACATGGAAGCGTATCGAAGTGGTCATAACGGGCCTGACTCGAAATCAGGTAGTCCTCACGGGCTCGTGGGTTCGAATCCCACCGCTTCCGCCATCCTAGGAAAACCAAAAAGATATTTGGGCAAAAAACCGCGCCATGGCGCGGTTTTTTGCATCTCAAAGGGCTGGATTTCGAAAGTACGAAAACGGGGATGGCAAAACGGCGTTTTGGCTTTGCGGCAGGAAGTGAACCCTCACAACAACAGAATAGCACAGAGTGAGAGGGCCAGTGGAAAAAATCCGCTGGCCCTTTGTCGCAAAAAGACGTTAGTCTTTTGCGTGCATAAGGGCGATAGCCCGTTGCATACATAGCTGGTCGCTGGAGAAACCTCTTCAAAACAAGCGACCGGCTTTTTTTATTTCTTGAAAGAAGGTGCATCAAGTGATCAAAGCAAAAATAACCAACCAGTTTGGAGCAGCCCTCGAACGAGAACTGCCTCTTGACATCCACCAGTTCTACCACGATATGCGGGAGGCCGGTATCAACAAGCCGCCCCGAAATATCCTGCTCCATGATGACAAGGGCGTGGATCTCCATCTGTCTGCCGACAGTGAGATTGGCAGCCGCCTGCTGAGAGTGTTCAGCAAGGGCGACACTTTAGCTGACGCCAACACTGTGGCATTTGCTGTGTCGACTGCCAGAGAAAAAATCCTCACAGACCTGGAACAGAATATCGTCCACAATCAGTATCCCACTAAGGAAAAGCTGTTCGATGATATCAAGGCCATGACCCAGGCTGCCGGGCCAGTCAAGCTGACGCTTTACTGCCCTCTGGTGGGCCAGCTTGACGATGGCGAGTGCGACGAGTATATCGAGGTGGGCAGCGGGTTCCTGGCGGCGTACCAAGACCAGATCGAGCAGGGCATTGCCGACGAGCAGGCCCCCGAAATGGGTGACATGGCGCAATATCTTGACAGAAATGCCGGTGTAGCTGCCAAGCTCATGTCAGCAGTTTGGACAGTGGAGGATATCGACGGCAGGCTCTTAGGCCGGATCGATTGTCACCTCAAGGAGCCGCTCACGGCAGAGGAAATGGCGGATTTGCGGGAGGAAATTCTTGGACAGTGTTCAGACGGCCTTGGAGAAGGTTTCGAGCAGCGGCCCATCGAAACCGACGAGGGCGACCTCTATGTTTCATATTGGAACAGCAGTGATGACTATTTTCTCTGCACTGAGGATGAGTTGGACGAGCACCTGGAACCCCATCAAGGGATGGGCGGTATGTAAAAGGAGGTTTTCGAGATGAACGAATGGGATAGGCTGCATCGGATGGCTGAGCGCTACAAGGCCGAGTACCCCAGCGGCACACGGATCATGTTGCTGAGCATGGGAAACGACATCCACCGTGTTGAGGATAACACGCGGGGCACTGTGATTGCCGTAGACGATATCGGCACCCTGCACTGTAAGTTTGACAATGGCCGTGCGCTGGGGATCATCCCCAGCGAGGACTCCTTTCGCAAGCTCACCGAGGAAGAACTGGCAGAGGAACAGGAGCCGGACATGGACGAAGATGAAGATTTCGGCATGAAAATGTGAGGTGAAAGTTAATACAGTGAAGTGGTCGGATGGCGCATGGCTATCCGATTTTTTGATATGTTCGCGGGGATCGGCGGTTTCCGCTCCGGCTTAGAGGCTGTAGGCGGCTTTGAATGCGTCGGTCACTGCGAGATAGATAAGTATGCAAACCAGGCTTACAACACCATGTACGATACGGAAGGAGAAGTGTTTTTTGCAGACGCCAGAACCATCGACCCCAATGCGCTGCCGGATATCGACCTTATTTGCGGAGGCTTTCCTTGCCAATCTTTTTCAATTGCTG
>NZ_QWLE01000006.1:0-125269 GCF_009917365.1 Neglectibacter sp. X4
TTGGATACCCCCACAACAAACAGGCGCTATGCCCCTTGCCGGGAGCATAGCGCCTGTTTGTTGTCAGCAGCCCGTTTTACGGTCTGCGTGTAGTTCCTTGTAAAATGACCTAAATGGAATTGCAAATACCACATAGTATTTGCACCAAAGTACCGCAGGAAAGTATTCTACAAGGAGAAGAGAGGAGAGGTAGGAAAAATATTGAGAACCCTCTGTGAGTGGAAAAAGATAAAGATCGTAGAAGCGGAGGTGTGCCCGGATCACGTACATATGCTGGTGGAGATACCGCCGAAAGTATCGGTATCGAGCTTCATGGGGTACCTAAAGGGAAAGAGCAGCCTGATGATCTATGAGAAGTACCCGGAGTTGAAGTACAAGTATCGGAACCGGGAGTTCTGGTGCCGTGGGTACTACGTAGGTATCATAGGGCTTTGCCCGCATATGAAATACCCCCGGCGGAGCCGGGGGTATTTCATATGCGGGCTGTTATTTTTTACCGAACTGGTTCCAATATCCCATGATAAAGATGAACAGGACGATGACAGGCAGGATATACGTGACATAGAACCGCACGGCCCGGGGGAAGCGCATGCCTGTCCCTTCGTTGGCCTCGCGGAGGAAGTTTTCCCAGCCCCAGCCTCTTCTGGTGGTGCAGAACAGGACATAGAGCAGGGAACCTAGAGGCAGCAGGTTTTGGGACACCAGGAAATCTTCCAGGCCGGATATATCCATCCCCAGCACCGTAACGCCTGACCAGGCGTTGAAGCCCAGCACGCAGGGCATGGAAAGCAGCAGCACCCCGGCAAAGTTTATCAGCACAGCCTTGTCCCGGGACAGCTTCCAGCGATCCATGGTGAAGGAGATGATGTTCTCAAAAACGGCGATGACAGTGGATAGGGCGGCAAAGGACAAAAACAGGAAGAAGGCCCCGCCCCACAGCCTGCCTAAGGGCATGTGGTTAAAGATATTGGGCAGGGTGACGAAAACCAGGGAAGGCCCTTCCCCGGTGGATACGCCGAAAGCGGAACAGGCGGGGAAGATGATAAGCCCGGCGGTGAAGGCCACGCAGGTGTCTAAAAGGCTGATGCGCAGGGCTTCCCCGGTGAGGCGGTGCTCCTTGCCGATATAGCTGCCAAAGATGGCGATGGATCCCATGCCCAAAGACAGGGTGAAGAAAGCCTGCCCCATAGCGGCGAACACGGTTTCCCCCAGAATCCAGTTGCCCTCTGCGTCATAGACCAGGTTGTGGAAATTGGGCTGGAGATAGAACCGCAGGCCCTCTCCCGCGCCCTCCAGCAGGATGGAGTTGCCGGCCAGCACCACCATCAACGCCAGCAGGCATAACATCATAATTTTGTTTACCCGCTCCACGCCGTTGCGCAGGCCCTGCAGGCAGACGCCCATGCCGATGCATACCACTATCGCCATGTACAGCGTCATGATGACGGGCCGGCCCGTCAAGGCGGAGAACTGCTCTGCCACCCCTTGGGCGTCCAGGCCCGTGAAGCTGCCCTGCAGCATGCGGACAAAATATTGCAGAAGCCATCCGGCAATAACCGTATAAAACATCATCAGCAGGTAGTTCCCGGCAAAGCCGATATAGCTGTACCAGTGCCATTTTGTCCCCTTTGGCTCCAGCTTCTGGAAGGACAAAGCGATGCTCCGCTGGCTGGCCCGGCCTACAGAAAGCTCCATGACCATAACGGGCAGGCCCAGTATAGCCAAAAACACCAGGTACAGCAGGACAAAGGCCCCGCCGCCGTATTTGCCCGTGATATACGGGAACCGCCACACATTTCCCAGACCAATGGCACACCCCGCTGAGATGAGCACAAACCCAAGACGCGAGGAAAACGTTTCTCTTTTTTCCATCCTGACATACCCCTTTACCTTTTTTAGAAGCTGTTCCTGTCGGTACAGGTTCTTAAACTCCATGCTGCAATTAAATTGTAGCATATGAATTGTAGCATATTTCAAGCGCTTTGCCAAGAGGAAAACAGGGCTGGGCAGGGCTTTGGCGCAAAAAAAGCTTGCAATTGGGGGCAAAGTCCTGTACAATAAAGGAGAATATGAATTTGAGCCTTTGATTTGGAGGTGCTACCATGCCGGATGAGTTTTCCAACAATACCATCACCTTCTCCCTGGATCCTGTGCGGGAGGCGGACATGAAGCGCATTTTGCTTACGGTTTATGACGCCCTGAAAGAAAAGGGGTACAATCCCGTCAGCCAAATCGTGGGGTATCTGCTCAGCGAAGATCCCACTTACATCACCACCCACAACAACGCCCGCAGCCTTGTGCGCCGCATTGACCGCGACGAGCTTTTAAAGGCCATGGTGCGCTCGTATCTGGGAGAATGATCAGGGCTGCAGAACATCTGATATCATGTTAACTTTTATTTTGAGAAGGCGGTGATTATTTGAGCCAGCAGAAGCAAGGCTTCCCCACCTATAAGGGCAAGCCCCTGGTGCGCAGCGGCGACACCATTTATTACGGGAGTATGCGGGACAAATATGTGATTAAGATGGACGTGAAGTCCAAGAAAAAGGTGGGGGATCTGGAGGTGGCTGACAAGGTTATAGTACAGCTAATGTACACAGACCCTGAGATCCGCACCCGCAAGCAGATTGTGAAAACCAGCGAAAAGGACGGGCTGTATCTGGCGCTGGACATTGCAGACGCATGGCTTGCCCGCGCCCTGGCGGACTGAACCGCTATGGAACGGGCACAGGCGCAAAGGGAAGCTTAGTATGGCGGTTTGGCCTCGCTTAGCCGGGGCAGGCCGCCGTTTTTCTTTGCAGGTTTCTTTAATGGCGTTTGGGGAAAAAGCTTCCAAAAAAGTGAATACTCTGTGAATTCTTTCCTTTTCCCTTGCAAAACCATTGCAAATATGTTACAATGTAACCGTTTTGTAACTATTGTTTTCTCCTTATGCGGCGCTTGAGGAGTTCAAACAGAAAAACCGCGGGCGGGGCTTCCTGCTCCTCACCCCGCCTTTCATGATTGAGAGGGATCCTTTATGACAGGAATCAAACAAAAAGCAAATATTTTCCAGAAGCTTCTGTGCCTTCTGCTGGCAGCGGCAATGCTTGTTTCCCCGGCCTTTGTCCCAAAGGCCCGGGCCGCAGGTGCTGCCACAGGCATTGGCCTTGCGGAGCATGGCATTAAGGCCCATGCGGAGGGCTGGAAATATCAGTATGGCGGCAAGGGGGAGTATGTGGGCGGCACCCGGGTTTCTGACTGCGCCGGGCTTATTTACGCGTACTTTTCCGATATGGGTATGCGGGATCCGGCGGGCAACTGCACTGGCCACGTGAACCTCAGCAAGTTCCACGGCACCATCAGCGAGTGCCTGCCTAACATCCATGGCCTTTTGCTGACCATGCCGGAGTATAACGCGCCGGAAACCGGGATTTACTCCCACATCGGCATTTATATCGGCGGGGGCATGGCGACAGATAACAGCGATTATACCTATAACATGCGCAGGCTGCCGGTCAATGCCCCCGGGCGGGACTGGAACGCCTGGCACCTGCTGGACAACGGCCTGCTGTATCCCAGCAACGGCTGGTATGAGATGGATCAGAAAATGACCCACTATACAAGTTACCAGTATGACACAGATACGGTGATTGACGGCCTCACCATTAACAGCGAGGGCTACGCGGTAGACGAGGCAGGGGAATACCTGCCTGTGGATGAAACCATGCTGAGCAATGACTTTGTGCCTGCCTCTGTTGTGGCGGATCATCTGGCTACCCTTTACAGCGGCAAAGACAACACCCATGATCTGGTGTACGGCGTGCAGCCCGACCCGGATGACCCCGCCTATAACGGCATTATCACCGGGACAGGGGTAAACCTGCGGGCCGGGCCTACCACCCAGTCTTCTGCTGTGCGGGTGCTGCACAAGGGGGATCTGCTGAAGATAACCGGAGAAGTGGAGGGCATGGAAATCACAAGCGGCGGGAAAACCTCCTCCCTGTGGTATGCTGTTACCACTGCCACCGGAAAGAGCGGCTATGTTTGCAGCCTGTTTGTCTCCAAACGGAATGTTTCCGGCGGAGAGCTGGAGGCCCCTGTCATTGAAAGCGACGGCTATTCTGTTACAATCACCAGCAAAGACGAGGACGCCGACATCTATTACACCACTGACGGCACAGAGCCTACAGAGGACAGCACCCCTTACGTGGGGCCGGTCTATATGACAGGCTGCACCTATAAGGCTGTTGCCATAAAGGACGGGGCCGCAAGCCCTGCGGCCGTATCCACAGTGCTTTCCAACGGTACGGTTTTCACAGATTTCACCTATGCCGACTGGTATGCCGGGAACATCGACCAGGCTGTGACCTACGGGCTTTTCAAGGGCGTGGGGGAGAACAAATTTGAGCCGAACAGCAGGGTGCAGCGGGGGCAGTTTGTGCTGGTGCTGGCAAACCTTGCCGGGGTGAATTTGGATGCCTACAGCGGTGTTACCTCCTTTGCCGATGTAAGCCCCAGCGCATATTATGCTAAGGCTGTGCAGTGGGCCAGCGAGACAGGTATTACCAATGGGGACGGCACTGGGTTCCGCCCCACAGATTCTATCAGCCGACAGGAAATGTGCGTGTTGATTTACCGCTTCCTGGGCCTGCGGCCTGTGGACATATACGCCTCCTTTGCAGATGATGGAAAGATAGCCTCCTGGGCAAAAGACGCGGTTTATACCTGCCGGGGGGCCGGCATTATCAACGGCGTGGGGGATAACCAGTTTGACCCCTTAGGCACTGCCACCCGCGCCCAGGCCTGCGTGGTTGCGGTGAACTGCTATAACCAGTAAAGGGCATATGCTCCGGGTTTTAATAGAGATTTTTACATACAGAAAGGACGGGCGCTTTATGCGCCCGTCCTTTTGTGCTGTTTCAGGAATATCTAAGAACCTGTATTCACAGGAAAGCATAAAACACGAAAGTTTCGTCAACCTATTCAAAGGTTGCAGGGTTCTTAGGGACAGAGTCCCTAAGCCGCCAGAGGCATTGCGGCCTTAGCTTTCAAAGAATTTCTGGTGGATAGCCTCCACAGCCCGGTCGCTGTCGGATTTGTGAACCAGTACGGAAATCTTGATTTCGCTGGTGGAAATCATCTGAATGTTCACGCTGCGGCTGAAAAGGGCCTCGAACATTTCCGCCGCCACGCCGGGATGGCTTTCCATGCCCGCGCCCACAATGGACACCTTGGATACGTTGTCGTCCGCCACAATGCTGGAAGCGCCCCAGCGCTCGGTGTAGTCCTGCAGGAGGGTGAGGGTGTCCTCCATTTTGTTTTTCTCCACAGTAAAGCTGATGTCCTTGGTGCCGTTTCTGCCGATGGACTGCAGGATAATGTCTACATTTACGCCTTTTGAAGCCAGCTTGGAGAAGATTTTAAAGGCTAGGCCCGGCTTATCCGGCACGCCGATAATGGAGATGCGGGCAATGTTGTCATCCTTTGCCACACCGCTGATGAGCATTTTTTCCACGTTGCTTTCCTCCTTCACGATGGTGCCCCGGCTGCGTGTCAGGCTGGAAAGCACCTCAAGCTCAATATTGTATTTCTTCGCCATTTCCACAGAACGGTTGTGGAGCACCTGTGCCCCCAGGGTGGCAAGCTCCAGCATTTCGTCGTAGGAGATGCTGGGAAGCTTTACGGCGCCGGGAATTTTCCGGGGGTCAGCGGTATACACGCCGTCCACGTCTGTGAAAATCTGGCACAGGTCGGCGTGCATGGTGGCCGCAATAGCCACAGCGCTGGTGTCAGAGCCGCCCCGGCCCAGGGTGGTCATGTCCCCATAGCGGTTTATGCCCTGGAAGCCTGTCACCACCACAATGCGCCGCTTGTCGATTTCCTTCTTGATGCGGGCGGCGTCCACCTTCTTAATGCGGGCGTTGCCGTAATCGGAGGTGGTGTCGAACCCTGCCTGCCAGCCCAGAAGGGACACCACTGGGTATCCCATGCGCTCGATAGCCATGGCTAAAAGGGAAGCGGAAATCTGTTCCCCGGCGGAAAGGAGCATATCCATCTCCCGCTTGGAGGGCTTCTCGTTTATCTCCGCCGCCTTCTCGATGAAATCGTCGGTGGTGTCCCCCTGGGCAGAGACTACCACCACCACATCGTTGCCCTCTTTGTAGGCTGAGGTTACGATGTCCGCCACGTTGTTGATGCGTTCGGCGTCCCGGACGGAGGTGCCGCCGAACTTCTGCACGATGAGTGACATAGTCACACGCTCCTTCTTTCCTTATTGGGCTGCCGCCCAAACCTGCTTTAAGAAACTTTTTGAAAAAAGTTTCTTAAAAAACTTCAAAAACTTTTACGGCTCCGTCTGCAAATTCCCGGAGGAAGCGATGGGGTAATCCGGAACAGACTGCAAGTCCCCTGAAGAGGCTGTATAGTATTCATCCGGCAGCATCTCCAGGTTGCCGTCTGTTGCTGTTGGCGGGTTGAACCATGCGTCTGTATTGGTGGATTCGTATAAATCTGCCACCTGCTGCCGCAGCGCTGCTATAGCTTCCATCACGTCTTCCTCGCCCAGGGCGTGAACCCGGTCAAGGCACTGCTTTGGAGTGGTGTCCTCCTCCCATACGAAGGCCTTTTCATAATAGGGCTTTAGCTGTTCAAACAGCTCCCGGCAGGCCGCTTCCTCCGGGTGGGCGATATTGATCTGCGCCAGCATAGAGTAAGTCCCCATCAGCGTGGCAAGCTTGTTTTTTCCCGGTATTTCCCTGGTGTCATCCAGCATTTTATCTATGTTGCTCATGCCGGCCTGTTCATGCCACGCTTCCCAGTCAGCCTGGGTTTGGGGCAGCTTGTTAAAGTCCGGGGGAAAATAAGATGCTGTTTTCATATAGCTGCTGGTCCAAGCTTCTTCCCGTTGCTGCCTATCCAGGGCCTGCTTGCCCACAATGATGCCTGCTATCAGGCCTATGCAGGCCAGTACAATCACCCAGGGGAGCCATTTCTTCTTTTTTGTGTTTTCAGTTTTTTCCATTTCGTACCTCCTTTTGGCGTTTTTCGGATTCTGCTGTATCCTTCCGCCTAAACGGGAGCAGGCGCTTCCCGCGTCTTGGATGCAACGTTACGCTGCCTATTCAATGACAATTTTTGCTCCTTCCTTGGCGGCGCTGAGGATTTCCACCCGCCAGCCCTGGATGCCTTTATCCTCCAGGTGTTTTTTGCAGCTTTCCCCGAAGGCCGCGGCCTCCTGGGAATCCACCATGGCGATGATGGTAGGCCCGGCGCCGCTGACATAGGTGCCCAGGGAGCCTAATTCGTAGCTCATGCGGAACACGTTGTCGTAATTTTCAATAAGCCCGGAGCGGTAGGGCTGGTGGAGCCGATCCTGCACCGCCACTCTCAGGTTATGCAGTTCGCCGGAGAAAAGGGAGGCCGTCATCAGGCCGGAGCGGGAAAGGTTATACACCGCGTCCTCCCGGCTGTATTCCCTGGGCAGGGCGGCCCGGGCCTTTTCCGTTTTCAGCTCGAAGGGGGGGATCATCACCGCAAAGCGGATTTTGTCGGAAACGGGCACGCTTACGCTGTACACCCGCTCCCCTTCCATGGCAGAGGCCACCAGGCCGCCGGAAAGGGCAGGGCTGGTGTTGTCCGGGTGGCCTTCGATTTTAGCGGCCAGGTGGATTAAGTCGTTGTGGGACATGGGGTTGCCCATAAAGCGGTTGGCCCCTAAAATCCCGGCCACAATGCAGGCAGAGCTGCTGCCCAGGCCCCGGGCCAGGGGGATGTTGTTTTCCTGGATGATTTTCAGCCCCGGCAGCTTTTTGCCGCAAATTTCATACAGGTGCTTTGCTGCCCAGAAAATCAGGTTGGTGTCGTCGGTGGGCACCCTTACCCCGTCGGTGCAGGTGATGGAAAGCTCGTCAGATTCCTCCATCCACATCCGGTTCTGCATGGTCAGGGCAATGCCCAGGGAGTCGAAGCCTGCGCCCAGGTTGGCGCTGGTGGCGGGTACGTCAATGCGGATCACAAGAAGCCCTCCTTTTTTAATATGCAGAAAGTACAATGCGGCCCAGGAGGGACACGCCCTTTTGAGACAGGGCTTCTGCCTTCTGGTCAAAGTCCCGCTGGCTGAGGGCCTGCACTGTAAACCCGGCCTCGCCCTCGGCTTCCCCTTTGCGGATCAGGCGCTTAATATCCCCGAAAGCAGCCTCGGCGCAGGCAAAGGCGGCGTCGGACGTGCCCGGCCCCTGAATGTGGACAAAGAAATTCTGCCGCAGCTCCTCATAAGGCTCTACATAGCCGGGCTTTGCGTCCTCCCAGTACAGGTATTTGCGGGCCTTCATGTGCTTCACGCAGTCGATAACGTCTGCTACCACGGCGCTGGCAGTGGGGAGCTTGCCGGCCCCTTTGCCGTAAAACACCACGTCGCCTGTGGCGTCTCCCCGCACCAGGATGCCGTTAAACACATCGTCCACCCCGGAAAGCTGGCTTTCCCGGCTGATAAACATGGGGGCCACCTGGATGTGGATTCTGCCGTTTTCCAGGGCTTTCACTTCCCCAATCAGCTTGATAACCCCGCCCCAGGCCTCGGCATAGGCCACGTCCTCCAGGGTGACCTGGGAGATGCCCTCTGTATGTACCTGCTCCGGGTATACGTGGGAGCCAAAGGAAAGGGAAGCGAGAATGCAGATTTTCCGGCAGGCGTCTGCCCCTTCAATGTCGGCGGAGGGATCCCGCTCCGCGTAGCCCAGCTCTTGGGCCATGCGCAGGGCGTCTGCAAAGGCCATGCGCTCCCGGATCATTTTCGTCAGGATGAAGTTTGTGGTGCCGTTTAAAATGCCCGCGATTTCCGTTACCTCGTTTGCCGCCAGGCACTGGCTGATGGGCCGGATAATAGGGATGCCCCCGCCAACGCTTGCCTCAAACAGGAAGTTGAGGTTTTTCTCCTGGGCCAGCGCCAGCAGTTCCGCACCCTTTGCGGCCACCAGCTCTTTATTGGAGGTCACCACGCTTTTGCCATTTTCCAGGCAGGCCTTTACATAGGAGAAGGCTGGCTCCAGGCCACCCATCACCTCCACCACAATGCTTACCTCCGGATCTGCCAGGATGGCGCTGAAATCCTTTGTGAAAAGCTGGGAATAGGGCAGGCCGGGAAATTCCCGCAAATCCAGGATGTGCTTGAGTTCCACAGCCTCCTTGGCCCGGCGGGCAATGCTCTCCTCGTGGGTGCGCAGCACCTCCACTACGCCTGAACCTACCACGCCGTGCCCTAGTACCGCTATTTTCGCCATGTTGTTTCCCTTCCCTTTTCTATGTATTAGACGCGGCAGCCGCCCTTTTGGTAAGTGCTTTTTGAAAAAAAGCGGCTGCCGCTGAAAAAATGTTGCTTTTTATTGATCCAGCATACTGTCCAGGCGCACCACGCCTTCCACCTGCTTGAGGTTTTCCAGCAGCCGGGGGACAGCGCGATCCATCTGATCCGTATAAGCGGAGACGGAAACGAAAGCCCGCCCCTTTACCGGGATGTTCTGGTTCACTGTGAGAATATTGGCCCCTGACTCGTAAAACACCGTGAGAAAGCGCACCAGCACCCCAGGGCGGTCGCTTAAAAGGGCCTGCACTGTCAGGATGCCTGTGGCGCCCTGCCGGGTGTAGGGGAACACTGCGTCACGGTATTTATAATATACGCTGCGGGAAATGCCCGCCATGCGTACCGCCTCAGAGGTGCTGCCTGCCTTGCCGCTTTTCAGAAGGTCGTTTGCCTGCACCACCTTCTGGTATATTTCGGGCAGGGCTTTTTCTTCCACTACGAGATAAGAATCCTTTTCCATTGTTCACCTATAAAATACGATTGTCTTTTGTACATGAACAGTTTACCATAGCCAGAGAAAAATTGCAACCATTGTGTAAGCAAAAAAACTGCCGAAAGGCGCTGTGCCCTCCGGCAGTTTTTTGTTGTATTTTACGTGCCCTGGCTTTACGCGGCAGGCACGTTCGGCTCAAAGTCTGGAATAGAGGTGACCGGTGGCGGCTCGGGCGGGCTGGGCGGCTCCGAGGGGATAGGAGGCTCTGAGGGGAAGGACACAAAGGGATCGGAAGAAACAGGAGGCTCCGTATCGCTGCTGAAGGGAGGCTCTAAGCCGCTGCTGGACTCTCCGCCGCTGCTTTCTCCCGGCGAGGGGGAAACAGAAGGATCTGCCGAAGGAGATGTGCTGGGGCTGGCAGAGGGGGAGGCGCTTGGCCCGGCCGAGGGGGAAGCCGACGGCGAGGGAGAAGCCGCTTTGCCTGCAATGTGGTCAGAGCCGCCGTTGCAGGTGCGGGGGATGTTGTCTGGGGAATAATATCCCAGGGCTGTGTCGTAACAGCTTCCTCCGGCAATCAGCCCGCTGCTGCGGCAGAAGGTGCGCTGCACCACGTTTTCGCTGAGGACATACTGTTTGCCGGACCAGTCGTAATTGTCCAGCAGGTGCTGGATGACCGCCCGCCACAGCACCTTGGTGGTGGTGTCGTCCTCTAGCTGCACGCTGTATTCATAGCCGTTCCACACGCCTGCCACGCAGAAGGGGGTGCCGCCTACAAAGTACAGATCCTTAAAGCTGTCGGTGGTGCCGGTTTTGCCGAAAATATCTGTGGGCAGGCCGGAAAGGTAGTCGTAGGCTGTGCCGATGGAGGCATTGTAAATAGGCTCGTGGAGGAGCTTGTTCATAACAGTGGCGTTCTCCGGGGTCATCACCTGCTCGCCGGGGTTGTCCCGGTTATCCAGAATTACGTTGCCGTCATGATCTTTCACATAATAATACGTCATGGGCTTGCGGTATACGCCGCCGTTTGCGAACATGCAGAAGGCGGACGTCATGTCCCGCACGGTGACGCCATAGGTCTGGCCGCCGATAGCGCAAGCCACGCTGTTGCGGTCTTCCTCCACCAGGGTGGAGAAGTGCAGCTTG
The DNA here is from genome assembly GCF_009917365.1 of Neglectibacter sp. X4. Lineage (NCBI taxonomy): Bacteria > Bacillati > Bacillota > Clostridia > Eubacteriales > Oscillospiraceae > Neglectibacter > Neglectibacter sp. X4. Next base: position 10,917 of record NZ_QWLE01000006.1, read on the forward strand.
TCCACCAGCCATTCATAGCCCGCCTGGGGGGTGATGTCATAGGCAAGCCAGGCTGCCGGGGCGTTCTGGGACATGGCAATGGCCCTGTCCACGCACATATATTTCTGGTAGGTTTCGCTGAAGTTCTGGGGCCAGCCCCGGTTCCCGCTGCTGAACTCCGGGATGGGCTGATCCTTCAGCACGCTGCCATAGGTGATGGCCCCGCTTTCAATGCCCATGGCATAGGGCCACACTGCCTTGATGGCAGAGCCGGACTGCCGGGCGCTCTGGGTGGCGTTATTGAACAGGAGCAGGCCGTTTCTGGCCTCCCGGGCGCCGATAACCGCCATGACCTTGCCGGTGTAGGGATCCATCATAAAGAAGCCAAGCTGTACGGCAGGGTCGGCGGGGAGCATGTCTGTGTTTGTCAGGAACAGGTGCTCCATGTCCTGCTGCAGCTTCAAGTCCATGGCGCAGTGGATTTCCAGGCCAGAGTTATACATCATGCTCACAGCGTTTTCCCGGCTGTAGCCGTATTTCTCCATCAGGTCTGCCACCACATCTTCAAACATGACGTCAATATACCAGTTCCATTTCATCTGATCCTGGCTGGCCTCGTGTTCTTCGCTGGTGTCTGCCTGCTGGCCCCCGTCAAAGGTCATGGTTTCCAGCTCGGCTATAGCCTGATCATACTCGGCCTGGGTAATTTTCACCAGGCGGGGATCGGTAATTTCCCCCTTTTGCGAAAGCTCCAGCATACGGTCCAGCACGTCAACGCAGCGCTTTTTGGAGTCCTCCGGGAATATCTGGGGATTATACTGCCAGGGATACTGGGTGATGCCCGCTATCAGGGCGCACTCCGCCAGGGAGCAGTCCCCAATGGTTTTGCCGAAATAGGACAGGGCGGCGGCCTCCACGCCCTGGTTGGTTCCGCCATAGTTTACCAGGTTCAGATAGGCCTCCAGGATTTCTTCCTTAGTATACAGGTCGTCCTCCATGTTGAGGGCTGTGAAGATTTCCTTCACCTTCCGCAGGATGCTCACCTGCTTTTCGCCTGTGATGTTTTTAATAAGCTGCTGGGTCAGGGTGGAGCCGCCGCGGCCCGCGCCGCCGCCCACGCCCATCAGGCCCGCCACAGCGCCCAGGGTGCCCCGCCAGTCCACGCCCTTGTGCTCGTAGAAGCGGTGATCCTCAATGCATATCTGGGCGGTCTGCATAATGGGGGGGATATCCTTTAAAGGCATCCACACGCGGTTTTCATCCCGGTGCAACTCCTGATATTCATATTCTGTGCCGTCATCGTTTTGCAGGTAGATGTGGCTGGAATATTTCAGCGCCATGGCGGAGATGTTGGGAGGCTCCACGTCCTTGAAGCTGAGAATAAAGGAGGCCACAGACAGGAACACCAGAAGCCCTGTGATGAAGGCCACCCAGAAGATAGTTTTAATGGTTTTCCACACCATGCCGCCCATGGTGCGCACAGTGGCCCCGGCAGTTTGGGAAAACTCCCCCTCCACCCGCTGGGAGGGCGCTGGGACGATAGGGGTATTGTATTTGTTCAGGTCTTGGTTTTTTCGCACGATGTACCTCCTTTATGCCCCGGTATAAGGAAAGGGAAAACAGCCCATACTACATATAAGAATTTTTCCAGAACCGAGGTGACAAGTGATGGATGAAAGGCAGCTTAAAAACTATAAAAGATATACCCTTGTGCTGCTTCTGGTAACGACAGGCGCATTAGTAGTGTGCGCCGCCGCCTTTTCATTTAAACGGGCTGCCCAGGGGCAAAACGTGAAGCCCCAGGCAGTGGTTACAGAACATTATACCCCAAAGCAGGCGGCAAGTCAAGAAACCCCTGCCCCGGAAAAAGCCGCCGCGGCAGAGGAGGGCGCTCCCCGCATCCAGGAATACCATGTGGGCATCTATAAAGGCCGGGTGGGCGTGTTCCAGGCAGGGAAGGGAACCCCTGTCCTGCTAAGCGAAACCCTGGCCCACCGTCTGCCCCAGGGGGACATCGACCTGCTGCAAAAGGGCATTCCTGCCGACAGCCTGGCAGAGGCCCGGGCCATTTTGGAGGATTACGAATAGGCCAGGGCCACGCGGAAAGCGCAGGAGGGGGCATGCAAAAGCATGCCCCCTTACTTATGTGGCGGAGGAAACCCGCCCTGTTTTGGCGTCCAGGGTTACCACAGTGCCGCTTTTCAGGATGCGTGCGGCGTGCTCTGCCCCGGTGATGACAGGCTTATCCATGGCAAGGCCCGCGATGGCGGCATGGGTGTTCAGCCCCGGCTGCTCGGTGATGATGCCGGAGGCCCGGCGGAGGTATTCCACCATGGCATTGTCTGTGTAGGGAGCCACGATGATATCCCCGTCCCGGAAAGTGGTTTTCAGCTCGTCAAGGTTTTTGCACACGCACAGGCGGGCGGAAACAGATTTTTCCGTAATGCCGGCACCGGTTAAAAGCACGTGGCCCACCATGTGTACCTTCATCATGTTGGTGGTGCCGGACACCCCTAAGGGCACCCCGGCGGTTATCACCACCAAGTCGCCCCCCTGCACCATGCCTGTGTGCTCGGCAGCGTCTACGGCGTGGTCGAAAAGGGCGTCGGTATCGCTTTCCTCCTCAATCAGCAGGGGATATACGCCCCAGGAAAGGCTGAGCTGCCGGTAGACGTTTTCCTCGGTGGTGCAGCCGATAATGGGGTAGAGGGGGCGGAATTTGGAGAGCTGGCGGGCGGTGATGCCGGACTTGGTGACTGTGATGATGGCGCTGGCCCCCAGATCGTGGGCCGTGGTGCAGGTGGCGTGGGAGATGGCGTTGGTCACGTCAAAGGCCACGTCGCTGTTGTCCCGGGAGTTGAAGCGTTTGATATAGTTGATGCTCTGCTCCGCCTTCTCCGCAATGCGCACCATGGTTTCCAGGGCCTCCACCGGGTATTTGCCTGCGGCCGTCTCGCCGGAAAGCATAATGCAGCTTGTGCCGTCGTAGATGGCGTTTGCCACATCGGTGGCTTCGGCCCGGGTGGGGCGGGGGTTTTTCATCATGGAGTCCAGCATCTGGGTGGCAGTGACCACCTGCTTGCCTGCCAGATAGGATTTCTGAATTAACTGCTTTTGCAGCACAGGCACGTCCTCGAAGGGGATTTCCACCCCCATGTCTCCCCGGGCCACCATGATGCCGTCTGCCACCCGGAGGATTTCGTCGATATTCTCCACGCCCTCCATGTTTTCGATTTTGGCGATGATGTTGACGGTGTGGCAGTTATATTCCTTTAAAATCCGGCGGATTTCCAGGATGTCCGCCGCGCAGCGCACAAAGGAGGCGGCGATGAAATCGAAGCCGTTCTGGATGCCGAAAATAATATCTGCCCGGTCCCGGGGGCTGATGAAAGGCATGGTGAGGCGGGTGCCCGGCACATTAATGCCCTTATTGTTGGAAACGCGGCCGCCGTTTACTACCGTACACATAATGTCCGTCTCCGACACATGCTCCGCCCGCAGTTCAATGAGGCCGTCGTCAATAAGCACCCTGGCCCCTGGCTGCAAATCCTTGGGCAGATCCTGGTAGGTAATGGACACCACCTTGCTGTCGCCGGGAGTGTCCCGGGTGGTGAGGGTGAAATTGTCTCCGGCCTGCAGCTCCACCGGGCCGTTCTCAAAGGTTTTCACCCGGATTTCCGGCCCCTTGGTGTCCAGGATGGTGGCAATGGGCAGGCCCAGTTCTTCCCGCAGGCGGGTGACCGCCTCCAGCTTGTGGGCCGCGTCCTCATGGGTGCAGTGGGAGAAGTTAAACCGGGCGGCGTTCATGCCGCCCAGCATCAGCCGGCGCAAGATGCCTTCGTCCTCTGTGGCGGGGCCTAAAGTGCAAATGATTTTTGTTTTTCTGAGCATAATATACCTGCCTTTCCGGTGAAAATAGGGTTTTCTCTGGGATTTTCCAGAGGCGAAAAATCGGTTTTTCCGTTTTTGATTTTAGAAAAATGGCTCTGGAAAGCCATTTTTTGGCGGCTTAGGAGGGCGGTTTTGCAAATTTTGCATTTTTGATTTTGGTGTTTTTGAAATTATACAGATAGTATAATAGCGGCTATTTTATGCATATAGAAAAACTATACGCTTTTAGTTTCAGGCTTCCTCCAGCCCTGGCTAGTGCCTGCACGCCGCAAAAAAGAGCGCCCGCGGTATACGGGGAAGCCCTGGGACATGTGCCCCTTTTCTGGTTCTATTTTACTATATCCTGCCGGCTTTCGCAAGATGCCTCATATGTTTTGCGCGCCCTCGCGCGGCAGGGGTGCCGGAGCGCGCAAAAAAGAAGGATCCGGCGCCTGCAAAGGCACTGGATCCTTCTTGCCTGCCTGGAAAGGCAGCTTACCCCCGGACGCTTTCTTCCCGGAATTCCTCCCGGTCCCGGAAGATGAGGGCCATGCACCACAAAGCGCAGACAGCCACCAGCGTGTAAATCACCCGGGCCAGTATGGTGGCCTGACCGCCGCACAGCCAGGCTACCAGGTCGAAACGGAAAATACCTACCAGGCCCCAGTTCACGCCTCCCACTACCGTGAGGATCAAAGCGATTCGGTCCATCATGTTCATGGTCGTTCCCCCTCTTGCTTTTTGCAGCGCCTTTTTACAGGCGCCGGCTTTTGCAAGCCGGCCCTTTGTTTCCGCCTTAGAAAACAAAAAGGCTCGCTTAGCTGGCACACCTGGCGTTTTTGCATCTTTTCAGGTGTGCTGACCATAGTATTGCCCTCTGAAAAGCCGTCCATGCAAAAGAGGGGGTTGTCATATTTTTGAAAACGGCGCAGAACAAACGCCTTTCAAAATGGAGGCACACCGATTTCCCCAGCAGGGCGGCCTTGCCGCCGAATCAAAGGAGCTGATTTTTGGATAAAACCGGGGGCTGGAGAAAAAAAGGGCTGTTATTTTAGAGGGAAATGCGGTATACTATTAAGGTATAAGGGGCATGACCCGAAGCGGCAGGGCGCCCGGAGAAAGGATGGCGTTTTTATGGACGTGATAAAAAACATTGGCAGGGCAGTGGGCTATGCGGCTGCGGCCCTGGGGCATAAGCACAAGAAAACCGCGGTGCTCAACCGCATCCGCACAGTTATCCGCTGCGAGGAGCGGGCGGCCCAGAAGGAATATCTGGCCTTAGGCCGGTATTACTATCATGCCCTGCGGGACAAGGAAAATCTGGTGACAGAGCCTCACTGCGCCCAACTGGATGAAATTGAGGCCCGGCTGGAAAAGGCCCTGGAACTGATGCAGGCCTGTGCGGATGAAAGCTTTGCGGGGCTGGAGGGGGACGCCTGTCCCTGCGGCGAGGACTGCGAGGAAATCACCCTGGAGGATGTGGCCTGCTATGATGAGGATCCCGGCCTGGAACTGGAGGTGCCGGCAGAAGAGGAAAAGAATGAACCGGAGGAGAGCGCTGGCCTGCCCTTTGAGGGCTGAAAGGCCCTGGGAGGGAATTTAGGGAATGTCAACTGAAATTTTAAAGGATATCATCTGCCCCCAGTGCGGGGAGGCCCAGAAATACCGGCTGTTTGCCAGCATCAATGCCCAGGAAAATCCCGAGCTGAAGCAGCAGGCGCTGGAGGAAACTGTTTTTGACTGGCGGTGCCAGCGGTGCAATTATTTTGCCGCCATGGCTTACCCCTTCCTGTATATGGATCCCCAGGCCCGCTATGTAATCTGCGTGACCCCCGGGGGCGGCGGGCAGGCGGCAGAGCCTACTGAAGCAGTGGAGGATTTCGTGAAGCGCCGGGTGAAAAACCTGGCGGAACTGAAGGAGAAAATCCTCATATTTGACAGCGGCCTGGATGACGTGGCGGTTGAGGTGGTGAAAAACGCCCTGTGTACCATCATCAAGAACAAGTATACCGCCAACCGTGTACATGCCTATTTCAGCCGGGTGCAGGAGGGGAACATGGAGTTTGCCATCTTTGTCCCCGGCCAGCCGGAGCCGGCGTACCACTCCACCCGCATGGAGGTGTACCAGCAGTCCCAGGAGGTGCTTCGCACCCTGGACTTCCTGGATCCCCCTGGCTTTGCCACCATTGACGCCCGCTTGGCAAGAGGGATTATCGAGCAGTATCAGGCCACGTGAGCCAAACCTTTTCACGAAAAAATCCCGGAAACCGCAAAAGGTTTCCGGGATTTTTCTATGCAGTCAAAAATCAGTCGAGAATCATCAGATCCCGCATGTACTTGATGGTGTACTTCACACCCTTCTCGCCCTTTTCGCCGCGCCAGGTGGGGCTGTGAGGCTCGATGGCAAGGTAGCCGTCATACCCGTACTTATAGAGGATGGCAAAGAAGGCCCGCCAGTTGATAACGTCGATGCCGGCAGGGGGGTTGTCATACCAGTCGTTGTCCACATGGCTGGTGGCGGAGGCAAGCTCGTCCTTCAGCTCCGGGAACTTCTCCACCAGGGCGCGCTTTGCCCACATGTCAGGCTCTTGGGACTCGCCCCGCTGGATAACGCCTTTGATGTGGCAATACTTGAAGTGCTTGCCCCACTCCAGGCCCTCGGTGAGGTAAGCGCCGTTCTGGCCGCCGTGTACAAAGCTGTGGGAGGGATCGTACTTGATGCCCAGGCCCGGCACCTCGCTGAGAATCAGCTTCCACTGCTCAGGGGTGCGGATATAGTTATCGCCCATAATGCAGTTGACAATGGCGCACTCCATGCCCTTTTCCTTGGCATAGGCCACAATGTCGTTTAAGACTTTAATGGCGCAGGTGATATTTTGATAATAGGAAATCTCCTTCACATAGGCGCAGGAGCACAGGTAATACTTGGCGCCCAGATATGCGCCGAAGTCGATAACAGACTTGACAGCCTCCCACTCTTCCGGGATAACCTGGCCCTTCTCGTCCAGGATGCGGCTGGCCCAGCGGCCCACCGCGCCCACCTCTACCCCGGTGCGCTGGCTGGCAGCCTTTAAATCGGCCTTCACAGCGTGAAGCTCCTCTACAGGCCTGCCGAAAAAGGCGGTGGGGTTGCAGTCAAATTCCACGAAGTCCAGGCCCAGCTCTTTGGCGTGGTCAAAGCTTTGGACTTCGGGTTGGGAGATGATACCGAGTTTCATAAAACTTTCCTCCAAAAGAATATTTGAATAAAAGCCCTAATACATCACAGTGACTTTGTGTATTACAGCTTTGCTTCCAAAGTGACGGAACGGGTGGCAAATCCTAGTTTTTCATAAAAATGCAAGGCATCTGAATTAAAAGGCCATACCATCAGGGTGATGCGCCCGGCGCCTTTTTCCCCTGCCGCTCGTCTTACAGACTCTATCAGCGCCCTGCCCACCCCGGCTCTGCGGTATTCCTCTGCCACATACAGATCGCCGATATGGGCAGCCTTTACGGGATGGAGGAAAGGCGCGGCGGGCGGTTCTTTTATGGTGGCCATGCAGATGCCGGCGGGCCTGTCCCCAACCTCGGCGATGAGGGCGATTTCATTAGGAGAGGCCAGCAGCTTTTCAAAATCCGCCTGAGTAAAGAGATGCCCGCAGGGGGCAAACAAATCAGGACGGGCCTGCTGGTGCATGGCGTGCAGGGCACCATCGAACCTATCGAAAGCGGGATAATCTGCCAGAACCATGGAGCGGATGGTAAACAGAACCATCGGAGACACCTCCTTTCTATGCAGCCCCAAAAACGGCCTGCTGCTTTAATGTTTAGATGATCGTAACACAAATTACCCATGCTTGCAATAGAAATTGGGAAATTGGAGAAAGAAGTGAAAAAAGAATGGAGGATTTTGATAGTTTTTTTGCCTGGGAGGGAAGGGGAGAAGGTGGGCTGCGTAAATTTTTATGGGGCTGCTGGACTATATTTCTGAATTGGAATAAAAAACCTGCGCCCAGGGCATATTATAATACAATAGATTTTTGCAAAGGAGGCGTTCTTGTGGTATACGTTTGCGAAGCCTGCGGCTACCGGTACGATCCCGCCCTGGGCGATCCGGATAACGGCATTGCCCCTGGCACCAAGTTTGAGGACATCCCTGAGGATTGGGTTTGCCCCCTGTGCGGCCTGGGAAAGGATCAGTTCGTGGAAGAGTAAAGCAAAAAGCGGCACAGCGCAAAGCTGTGCCGCTTTTTTGCCCTGCAGGCGCTTACCCCGCCTTCTCCAAATCCCGCCGCAGCCGGGTGATAATCCGCTTTTCCAGCCGGGAGATGTAAGACTGGGAGATGCCCAGCTCGTCTGCCACTTCCTTCTGGGTGTGCTCTTTTTTAGAGGCAAGCCCGAAGCGCAGCTCCATAATGGTCTTTTCCCGGGGCGGCAGGCGGCTGACTGCGCTGAGGAGCAGTTCCTTTTCCGCTTCCTGCTCCACGCCCCGGTTCACCGCGTCCGGGTCGCTGCCCAGCAGGTCGGAAAGCAGCAGCTCGTTCCCGTCCCAGTCCACGTTTAAGGGATCGTCGATGGAAATTTCGTTGCGCAGTTGAGAGCTTTTCCGCAGGTACATGAGGATTTCATTTTCAATGCACCGGGAGGCATAAGTGGCCAGCTTGATGTTTTTCTCCACCCGGAAGGTGTTCACTGCCTTAATAAGCCCGATGGTGCCGATGGAGATGAGATCCTCCACCCCGGCGCCAGGGCTTTCAAACTTTTTGGCAATATACACCACCAACCGCAGGTTGTGGGTGATAAGCGGCTCCCTGGCGCCGGGCACGCCTTTTTGCACCTCTTCCAGCACCTGGGCCTCCTGGGCCTTGGTGAGGGGAGGGGGCAGGGTGTCCGGGCCGTTTATGTAGTGGCAGTCCAAGGGGAAAAGCCGCCGCCAGATACGGGCGGCATGGAAGCGCATAATGGAGAACAGCGTATGGAACATGGGAAAAACCTCCGTTTCTATAGGGAAAATCGTATGCCCTGCCTCATTCGGGAAAGAGATCCGGGTTGAACAGGGCGGAAAACTGCCCGGCTGAAAGAGGGCTGCGGCATACGGCCAGATAACAGGGCAGCTTTTGCCCGGTGCCCTTGATGGAAACGCAGTCCGGGCGGAAGGCAGGCAGCAGGCCAGAGCCTCCTACGCTGGAAAAGGGCACCAGGCGCATGTGGTGGGCGGCGGCCTCTGGGCAGGGGCTGGTTAGGAAGTCCTGCACAGGCTGGGGCACAGCAGCTTTCAGCGCTTTCTCTTCGCAGATGATGACAGGCAGGCCGGAGAAAGGCTCCCGCAGGGCGTTGCCTGTGTCCGCCTTGGCGGCAAGCTCTACAGCCGCGCCCTGGTGGCAAACCCGCAGGGTACACAGCCGCAAGGCGGAGGCGTCCCGGGGAAAAAGCCGCTGGATGGCCCAGAAAAGGCCATAGGCCAGGCAGGTGAAGAAAAAGAGCAGGGGCAGGGAGATATCCAGATAAAGGGCGCTGCCCAGCACAGCCATGTTCCGAGGGGCCAGGAACCGGATGAGAAAAAGGAAAAAACCTGCCAGTAAAAAAGAGCACAGCCACATGCACAGCCAGGCCCGGGCCAGCCTCCGCCAGGGTAGGGGCCAGAAAGCGCCCCATACAGCGACCAAGGCCCCTGCGCCCCCGGCGGGTAATGCTGCCCAGGCAGGCAGGGGGACAAGGCTTATAAGGCCGCACAAGGCCCCGAAAAGGCCTCCCAGCACCAGCCGCCCCCCCTTGGCTTCCAGGTGCAGGAAAGCCCGGACACACCACAGCAGGAAAAAGTCTATGTACAGGTTTACAATGATGAATACGTCTGCGTATACTACCAATGGCATCCCCCCAGTCCATATATGATTATAAGCCTGGCGGGAGGCTTGATTCTGTCGCATTGTGGACAGGGGCGGAAAAAAGGCTGTGCAGGAAACAGAAAGTGAAAAAGTGCTACATGACATTTTTCTGAAAAGGCAATATTTGTCCAAAGAAATTATATTATAAAAAAACTGTAGTTTATACAGAGGGGATAAACCTGTCAGGCTTCGACGGCAATGTGCGACATGTGTTTACAAAATTTGAGCATACATGATATTGTGGCTATGCAAAATATCACCATCGAATATTGTAGTTTTTTGCATGTCTGAATTTGTAGAAAAATTTGTTTTCCCTGAAAAAGGAAAATATCCCGCCAGATTCGACAGGATATTTTTTTGCTTTTTTATGTGAAAACACTTGCAGGAAAACAGGTTATGTGGTAAGATCTATTCACTTCAAAATATTACCGGGAGGTTCGGCATGGAAAAGCAAATAAAGATACTGATATGTGCGGATGACGGCGAATGGGGCCGTGAACCGCTGGAAAAGCTGAGACAGCGGGGAGGCCTGGCAGTGTTCGCCCCGAAAGACGGGCAGAAGGCTGTGCAGAGGATTAAAGAGGAGAAGCCTGCGGTGGTGCTGATGGATCTCTTTATGCCCGGCCTCGACGCTATCGGCGTGATACATGCAGCGGCCCAGGAGCTGGCGGCAGACCGGCCCATGTACATAGTAACCGCTTCTTACACCACGCCGATTTTAGAGCGCGAGGTCATTGGGGCGGGGGCGGCATACTTTGCCCTCTCGCCCTACGACAAGGAGGAAATGGTGGAACGCATTTTCTCCCTGAACGCCCTGCGGGGCCGGCATTTTGACTCGGAGCCTGTAAGCCCTGGCCTGCGGGTGCAGGTGACTGAAATCCTGCACCAGATTGGGGTTCCCGCGCATATTAAAGGCTACCATTACCTGCGGGATTCCATTATGATGGCCATTGAGGATCCGGAGGTCATCAATGCTGTCACCAAACAGCTATATCCCAGCGTAGCCAAGCGCTATGGCACCACCAGCTCCCGTGTGGAGCGGGCCATCCGCCATGCCATAGAGGTGGCATGGGATCGGGGAGACGTGGATGTGCTGAACTCCTATTTCGGCTATACCATCCACAACACCCGGGGCAAGCCCACCAACAGCGAGTTTATTGCCATGATTTCCGACAAGCTCTGCCTGCAAATGGCCAGTGCATCCTGACCTGCCCGTGCATTCCCCCGTCCCCTCAGACGGGGGGATACGTGCTTCTACAGGCATTCAACGCCTTTTGTTGGTTTTTGAGCTCCGCTCCATACTGTTTCCGGCGCGATAATAGTATAACAAAGAACATGGGTGGAATTTGTCGAAATCTGACGCTGTTACACATTTTCTTGTAAAAAAAGAATGAACAAGCGCTATATATGGTATAAGAAAACAAGACAAGAAAGATTTAAGACAGCAGATTTTTAAGACACTTTGGGTGATAGATCGCCTCCCTGCCCCGTTTAGAAAGGAAAAAGGAAAGGCTCCCTGCCGTATGGCGGCGGGGGAAGCCTTTCCTTTTTTGCAGTATCTTGCTTGTCCGTATGAAGATTTACCGTTCCGGCAGCGTGTCCGGTTCGGGATACTCGATGCCAAAGGTTTCTACCGTAACTTTCTCCATCACCTGATCCTCATCGGGACGGTCGGCCCGGCTGCGGGGGACGGAAACAATGGCCTGGGCAGCCTCCATGCCTTCAAATACCTTGCCAAAGGCGGCATACTGCCCGTCCAAATAGGGTGCGTCATCCACCATAATGAAGAACTGGGAGCCGGCGCTGTCGGGCATTTGGGCGCGGGCCATGGAGAGCACGCCGGTGGTGTGCTTCAAATCGTTCTTTACGCCGTTGGAAGCAAACTCCCCTTTAATGCCGTATCCCGGGCCGCCCATGCCGGAGCCTTCGGGGTCCCCGCCCTGAATCATAAAGCCGGGGATGACCCGGTGGAAGATGGTGCCGTCATAAAAGCCCTTTTTGACAAGGGAGATAAAGTTGTTGACCGTGTTGGGGGCAACGTCGGGGTAAAGCTCTGCCTTGATAACCCCCTGGCTGGTCTGGAACGTGACAACTGGATTTTGCATATGGGAAACCTCCGTTTTCAAATGTCTTTCTGTTCATTATACCCGCAAAGGGAATTGCTGTCAAATGGGTGCTAAGTTGCAAAGCTAAAAAAGAAGCCCACTGAATTTCTAAATGCTTAATTTTAGGGTCAACCCCTTTTAAAAAGGGGTTGCGGGGTGTGGGGTGGAACCCCACGACTTTGCGCTATCTGCATAAAACGCCCCGCAATGGGTATTTCCCCGCCAAATGCCCACCTTGCAAAGGGGGGCCGGATGTGGTATGATGGTAAAAACATAAGGGGATTAGGGCCTGTTTGAAAATAGAGAAAGTGCCAGATTTTTGAGACAAAACGCCCGTTTTGGGTAAAAGATGGTGTTTGCGGTTTTTCAAACAGGCCCCAGAGGGTGCGGTATGATGAAAAAGCTGGTTTCTTGGAACGTAAACGGCCTGCGGGCCTGTATGGGCAAGGGTTTTTCGGAGTTTCTGGAGCAGGAAGGGCCGGATGTTATCTGCCTGCAGGAGACGAAAATGCAGCGGGAGCAGGGGGATTTCGCTTTCCCCGGCTACCATGAATACTGGAACTCCTGCCAGGTGAAAAAGGGGTATTCCGGCACAGCCCTGTTCACAAAGGAGGAGCCGCTGAAGGTGTCCTTTGGCATTGGCGAGGAGGAATATGACGGGGAGGGCCGGGTGATCTGCGCCGAATTTGAAGGGTATTTCCTGGTGACAGTGTATACCCCCAATGCCCAGCGGGGCCTGGAGCGCCTCAGCTTCCGCATGGGCTTTGAGGACGCGTTCCGGGGGTATCTCCAGGCCCTGCAGCAGGAAAAGCCTGTAATTGTCTGCGGGGACATGAACGTGGCCCACAGGCCCGTTGACCTGAAAAACGCCAAAGCAAACATCGGCAACGCCGGGTTTTCCTATGAGGAGCGGGGGAAGTTTGCCGAGCTGCTGGCCTGCGGCTTTCTGGACACCTTCCGCCACTTTTACCCAGAACAGGAGGGGGCTTATTCCTGGTGGAGCTATATGTATAACTCCCGGCAGAACAACGTGGGCTGGCGCATCGACTATTTCCTGGCAGACCAGCGCCTTGCGCCCCAGCTTGCGGACAGCCGCATCCTCTCCCAGGTGCAGGGTTCGGATCACTGCCCGGTAGAGCTGGTTCTGCGTTAACTATATAGCCTGCCTGTGGAAAAGGGCGGCAGAAAAATCATAGTAAAATGCAGCGGGAAAGCATGAGAGAATGCTTTCCCGCTTTTATCGCTTTATTGGGGTTTGTCTTGGTACAGCCCCTTCATCAGGGCGATTTCCCGGCCATACCCCGCAAGATCGTTGGGGGTTTCCAGATAAAAGGGCAGTTCCCGCAGGGCCGGATGGTTTATGATGCGCTCCAGGGCCTCTAAACCCAACTCACCCTCGCCCAGCTTCTGGTGGCGGTCTTTGTGGCTGCCCAGAGGGTTCATGGTGTCGTTGAGGTGGACGGCCCGCAGCCTCCCAAGGCCAATCACCTTGTCAAATTCCTCCAGCACCCCGGTAAGGTTCCCGGCAATGTCATAGCCGCCGTCAAACACGTGGCAGGTGTCCAGGCACACTCCCAGCCTGTCTGAAAGGTTCACCCGGTCTAAAATGTCCCGCAGCTCCTGGAAGGTGCGGCCCACTTCAGAGCCTTTCCCAGCCATGGTTTCCAGCAGTACGGTGGTCTGCTGCCCTTCCCAGAGAATCTCATTGAGCTGGGCGGCGATAAGCCCGATGCCCCTTTCCGCCCCCTGCTTTACATGGCTGCCGGGATGGAAATTGTACATGCTGCCGGGGATGTGCTCCAGCCGCTGCAGGTCGTCCAGCATGGTTTCTTTGGCAAAGGTGCGCAGGCCCTCGTCAGCGGCGCAGGCGTTCAGGGTATAGGGGGCGTGGGCTAAGATGGGGAAGAAGCCCTGCTCCGCCGCCAAGGCCCGGAAGGCCGCCACGTCCTCCAAATCCAGGGCCTTGGCCTTGCCGCCCCGGGGATTGCGGGTGAAAAACTGGAAGGTGTTGGCCCCGATTTTCACCGCATCCCGGCCCATGGCCAGGAACCCCTTGGCGCTGGAAAGATGGCATCCGATTTTCAGCATTTTTTTCTCTCCTTTACAACTGGCCCCGTAAGGCGGAAGCTGTCTCCAATCATGTTTTTCACGTCCGCCTCCGGCACCAGCCCCAGCACAATGGTGTTCCAGTGGGATTTGTTCATGTGATAGCCGGGCAGCACGCCGCCGGGGTAAGCACCCCGCCAGAAAGCGGTGTCTGCCGGGGCGCACTTCACGTTTACCCGCATTTTCCCTTGATACTCATACACAAAGGCAAAGCTCTTTTTGTTGGACTTGTGCCGCAGCACTGTCCAGTTGTTATCGTGAAAGGGCGCGTCGGCATAGGCGTCCTGCCACTGGAGGCAGAAATCCACCACCTCCTGCCGGGTGGTCATGGCTGGCCCCCGTCTTTCAGCAGGCGCTCTATCACCATCCTGTCCCGGGTCACCCAGGGGATGGGGCTTTCGCCCCGGGCGCAGAGTTCCGCCTGCTCTTTTTCAGCCCGGCGGTTCTGCTCCAGGGCTTCCGGAAGCGCTGCCCACACAGGGCAAAACCCGTGTTCTTCTTCGTATTCGTCCAGCTTCTGTTTTGCGGCAGGGCCTTCCACCTGGCAGAAAAAGTAGTGGGATTCCATCTCCACCATGTCCGCGGACAGCCCCCGGCGGCGCTCTGTGACCACGCCCCATTTTTTCAGGGAACCTGCCGCCACGGTATACCCGGTTTCCTCCCGCACTTCCCGCAGAAGGGTTTCCTCCAGGGTTTTCCCTGGCTCCGCGCCGCCGCCGGGGAACTTGTAGTCCCCGTATTTTTCCCGCACCAGCAGATATTTGCCCTGGCGCTCTATGATGCCCCGCACAGCAGTGCGCCGGAAAACAGAGCCGCCCTCCGGGTAGTTGTGCAGGTCAACCGTAAATTCTGTCATGCTTCCTCCTTATACCGCGTTCCCTTCTTGCAGGAGCCGTTCCATCACTTTAATTTCCCGGAGAAGCCGGGCAGGCCAGGGCGCGGTGACGCCGCTTTCCTCCAGGCGGCGGTTTGCGGCCAGGGCTTCTTCCAGATCCATCCATACCGGGCGCAGCCCGTCTTCCGCTTCGCCCTCGTCCAAAAGCTGCTCCCCGCCGGCCCCGCTTATTTCGCACAGGAAATAGTAAGAATCCATTTCCAGGATGTCCGCAATCAGGCCCTTGCGCCGCTCCCGCACCACGGCCCATTCCCGCGCCGTCTCCGGCGCAACGGAGTAGCCGCTTTCTTCCTTTACCTCCCGGCACATGGCGTCTGCCAGGGATTCCCCTTTCTCCACGCCGCCGCCGGGGAACCGGAAAGCGCCGTTGTTCCCTGTTACCATCAGGTATTTGCCGTCCCTGCAGGCGATGCCCCGGGCCGCTACGCGTTTATCCGTTTTCCCGTCTGGGTTGTAGTTTTGTAAGTCAAACGCCAGTTCAATCAACCCGTTTACGCCTCCTTGTCGCTTTCAAACCGCACCCCCAACTGCCGGCGGGCCTCCTCCAAAAATTCCGCCACCCACAGGCTCAGCTCCACGCAGTGGGCATACTCTTCCCGGCTTTCCTCCGGCTCCTGGATATAACGGTAAAAATCTTTGGCTTCCCAGCCCATCAGCTTATACTTTTCGTCCTCGCCGTAAAGCTTTTCGGTTGTGCCGTCCTTATGCCACAGGGAGATGTTGGCAAGGCGGGAAACGGACTCCACATAGACAGTGCCCTCGTTCCCCTGGAAATCGGTGTTGGCCCCGGCCTGGCCCAGCTTGGAATAGGTGAGGGTTACCAGCTTGTCCGGGTATTTCATGGTGAGTATGCCTGCCCCGTCTGCCCCGGTGTGAAGCTTTATGCAGTCGGCCTGAAAGCTTTCCGGCCTGCCGAACAGGTGCAGGGCAGGATACACGCAGTATACCCCCAAATCCATCAAAGAGCCGGTTTCCAGCTTGGGGTTAAAGATATTGGGCACCTGCCCCTCCAGGAAGCTGTCCAGCTTGGAGGAGCGCTGGCAGAAGTCGATTTTTGCCATGGAGATGTTCCCAATCTTTCCCAGGGCCTCTTCCAGCACCGCCCGCTGGGGCAGGTGCATGAACATAATGGCCTCTAAGAAGATGACGCCCTTTTCTTCTGCCAGCTTCACCAGCTCTTTCACTTTTTCCGCCTGGGCGCACAGGGGCTTTTCGCAGATGACATGCTTGCCTGCTTCCAGCAGCACCCGGCACTGCTCATAGTGGGCGGCGTTGGGGCTGGCGATATACACTGCGTCCACCTCTTTGCAGCGGGCCAGTTCCTCCACATCTGTAAAGACCAGCTTTGCCCCATGCTTTTGAGCGTAGGCCTCTCCCCGCGCCCTGTCCCGGGAGTATACGGCCGTCAGCTCCCACAGGCCGCTGTCCTTGGCGCCGTGTATATATTCGTCGGTAATCCATCCGGATCCAATAGTTGCAAACCGCAGCATAGCGCTTTCCGTCCTTTCTTGGGGCGCTGCCCCAAACCCCGCCAGGGAAACTTTTTTCAAAAAAAGTTTCCCTGGACTCTTCAAAAAATTTTGATTTGTTTTTATTCCGCTATTTCCACCGCGGTCTTGATGATGTCCTTGATGGCCTCCATGTCCTCCGCCACAACATACTCCAGCTTGCCGTGGGCATTGGCGCCGCCTGTGCAGATGTTGGGGCAGGGCAGGCCCATGTAGGAAAGCCGCGCCCCGTCTGTGCCGCCCCGGATGGGGATGGCGAAAGGCTCCACGCCGTTTGCCCGCATGGCCTTCTCCATGGTTTCGATTACCTCCCAGTGGGGCAGGATCTGCTCTTTCATGTTCCGGTAGCTTTCCGTGATGGCAAGCTTTACAGGCTTTGAGGGATACTTGGCGTTCAGGTATGCTGCCGCGCCCTCCATCACCTTTTTCTTTGCCTCAAAGAGCGCCGCGTCATGGTCGCGGATGATAAACTCCATTTTGGTGTGCTCCACATCGCCCTGGATGCCGTCCAGATGGATGAAGCCCTCATAGCCTTCTGTATACTCGGGCTTCTGCTCCCGGGGCAGCATCCCTACAAACTCCATGGCAATCTCCATGGAGTTTACCATTTTCCCCTTGGCGCTGCCCGTATGGATGGAAAGCCCTGAAACCTCCGCCACAGCCGCGGCTGCGTTGAAGTTTTCATATTCCAGCTCTCCCAGATGGCCGCCGTCTACAGTATAGGCGAAGTCGCACCCAAAGCCCTGCACGTCAAAGTGGTCGGCCCCCTGGCCGATCTCCTCGTCCGGGGTGAAGCCCAGCTTTACTGTGCCATGAGGCTTTTTCTCCAGGAGTATCTCCCTGGCGGCGCAGAGAATCTCCGCCACGCCGGCCTTGTCATCCCCGCCTAACAGGGTGGTGCCGTCAGTGGTAATCAGGGTTTTGCCCTTCTGCTCTTTCAGGGAGGGGAAGTCTGCGGGGGAGAGGGTCAGCCCGCTTTCTCCCAGCTTGATGTCCCCGCCGTCATAGTTCTCAATCACCTGGGGCTTGATGTCCTCGCCTTTCACCCCGCCGTAAGTGTCCATGTGGGCGATAAAGCCTACAGTTTTCCGGCCCTCCGCTGTGGCGGGAATGGTGCCGTATACGTACCCTGTGTCAGACATATAGGCGTCCTCAATGCCCATTTCCTTCATCAGGTCTACAATGTGCGCACCTAAAACCTTCTGCCCAGGGGTGCTGGGGGTGACGCCAGTGGCGGGGTCGGAGTTGGTGGGATAGGAGATTAAATCTAAAAACGTTTCCTTTACAGACATAGTGTAAACCTCTTTCCTGTTTTGATTTTTCTGCACATCATACCGCATGGGGGTAAAGCGCACCCCGTTTTTTTCCTGCTCCTCCGACAGGGCTGTAAAGCCCAGATGGAGGTAAAAGGGCAGGCCGTAAGGGGTGGCGTTCAGGGTGATGGCCTGCAGGCCGGGGCTTTTCCGAAGTCTGTCCGCTAAAAGATACCGGAAAACAGCCGTACCCACGCCCTGGCGGTGGTATTCCTTTTTTACAAAGGCCTGGCAGATATGGGTTTTGTCGGGCCGCAGAATCATCACGCCGATGATTTCCTCCCCGTCAAAGGCACCGTAAACCGGGCAGATCCCCTGCCGGCAGGCCCGGATAAATTTAGGGTTTTCCGTGGTTTCCTGCCGGAAGGCTTCGGCTGCGCCCCCGCCTTCGGCGGGAGCGTCAAATTCCAGATACACCTGCCAAATCAGCGCCATGGCCGCCGGGATCTCATGGCTTTTCACCCGGCGTACTTCATAGCGGATCATACTTCATCCCAATACCGCTTTAAATTTGCAAGGCCAATGCGCACAGCCTCCACGCAAGGCTCCAGGCCCTCAAACTCAATGGCAATGGTATCGTCAAAGCCCGCGGCCTTTAAGGTGCGCAGGCACTGCTTCACAGGCACATTCCCCTGGCCGATGACGGTGCCCCGCAGGTAGTTCCCCGCCCGGGTCTGGAAAGCACCCTCCCCGGGATTTTCGGCATAGAAGCTTTTGCAGATAAAGTCTTTGGCGTGGACATAGGCCGTATAGGGGGCTACCCTGGCCACAGCCAGGGCCGGATTTTCATCGGCGCACAGGAAATTGCCCATATCGCACAGCAGCTTAAAGTTAGGGTGCCCCACTGCCGTATACAGCTTTTCCACCCGCTCCGAATCCTGGGAGAAAAAGCCATGGTTCTCCGTCATGGTGAGGACGCCCTTGGCTGCCGCATACTCAGTGATTTCCCGCACAGCCTCCGAGAGCCGGGGGAGCAGGCTGTCATAGCTTTGGGCAGGCTTTGTGCCCTGGGTGATGTCGTGGCGCATACGGGGCGCGCCCAGTACTGCGGCTAAGTCCACATATTTTTTCACCCGTTCTATTTCTTTGGCGGTGTCCCCGCCGCTGCCGTTTAGCAAATCTGCCGCCACTGCCAAAGAGGAAAAGCACAGCCCCTGCTTTTCAGCCTCGGCCCGGAGGGCCTGGGCCTGCTGGGCCATCTCCTCCTGTGGGCACTGGAAGTTTACAAAATCCACGGCCTCCACCGCGTCAAAGCCCAGTTCTTTGGCTTTTCCAATGCACTGCATGGGGGTCAGTTCCCCGGCCTTTATGGCGCTGTAGAAGCTATATAAGCTGACAGAAAATTTCATAAGAACCTCCATACGATACAGGATTCCTACTTGTGTCCGGTATCGTTCCTTTCTTTATAATTTTTTACATGAAGGGTTTTGTTATATATTTTATAGTTATATGTCTTTCAGCTTCACAGGGACAAACGCCTCCATCATCCCTTTCCCCAGGGCCTGGATGGCCTCTGGCGGGGTGATGATATGGCCCATGGAATAATGGCCGGGCCTTTCGTCCAGCTCGAAAATACCGCTGCCTTCAATATACTTCACAGCCTCCTGATAGAGCCTGCGGTTTTCCTCCTCGTCATGATCCCAGTAAAAATAGGTGAGATAGAAACCGCCGTCAAAGGCCGCCTTTTCATAGCCTCCGTCAGGCATACCTTCCTCTAAGGCATACCACCATTCCAGCCCGTTCTTTTCGCGGTTGAAGAACAGGAAATCCCGGGGCATAAAGCTGTCCCGGGGAGACGGCTTTATGCTGCTGAAATAGGCGTTGAATCTCCCCAGCACCCCTTCCGGGGAGAAGTCAAATGCCGGGCTTGGCCCGGAGGTGGCGGCGGTGAAGGGGGGCAGGGAGATAATACGGAAATCCATGGCAGCCCTCCTTTAATCGCCAAAGGATATGCCGATTTGGCGGGCAGCCTTGATTTCATCGCAGTCCACAGGGACAGCTTTCAGCTTCCCGGCCACGTCCTGGAGGGGCACAGGTGCCGTTTTGCCGTTTACCATGCCAATCATCACGCCAAACACTTTGTCCTTGATGCACTTAGCGGCAGTGGCCCCCAGGCGGGTACACAGCACCCGGTCGTAAGCGCAGGGGCTGCCGCCCCGCTGGAAGTGCCCGGGCACGCACACCCGGATTTCGTTGTCGATTTTGTCCGAAAGCTCCTCGGCAATGCGGTATACAATGGAGGGGTGCCGGAAGTCGGCCCGGGCCTTCTTCAGCTCCTTCTTGGAAAGCTTTGCCTCCTCTTTGGAGATGGCCCCCTCGGCTACTGCCAGGATGGAGAATTTCTTGCCGCTGTCAATGCGGCCCTGGAGGGTTTTCGCCACCTTGTTGATGTCGTAGGGGATTTCCGGCAGGAGTATCACGTCCGCGCCGCCTGCGATGCCTGCCGAAAGGGTGAGCCAGCCCACCTTGTGGCCCATTACCTCCACGATGAAAATGCGCCCATGGGAGGTGGCAGTGGTGTGGATGCAGTCGATGACATTGGTGGCGATTTCCACCGCGCTGTGAAAGCCAAAGGTGATGTCTGTGCCCCAGATGTCGTTGTCAATGGTTTTGGGCAGGTGGATAACATTGAGGCCCTCCTCCCGCAGGAGGTTGGCGGTTTTCTGGGTGCCGTTGCCCCCCAGAATCACCAGGCAGTCTAAATCCATTTTTTTGTAGTGCTTTTTCATGGCGGCAACCTTGTCCACGTTGTTCTCGTCAATGACCCGGATGGTTTTAAAGGGCTGGCGGGAGGTGCCCAGCAGCGTGCCGCCCAGGGTGAGGATGCCGGAAAAATCCCCTGGCTCCATCTTTTTATATTCCCCGAAAATCAGCCCGGTGTAGCCGTCTTTAATGCCGTAAATCTCCACGTCCTTGCCAAACTGCTCATACAGCCCCTTGGCAACGCCCCGGATAGCCGCGTTCAGGCCCTGGCAGTCGCCGCCGCTTGTTAAAATGCCTACTCTTTTCATTGAAAACACCCCTTCTATAATAGATTTATTCTCCATTGCCCGCAAATGCTTTTTTGTATGCGGGGTAAATGTATTTCAGGATGATACATATATTCACAACGCCGATGGCGCCGTAAACCAACTCCACCCCTATCTCCGGCAGGCCGAAAAGCAGGATGCCGTTCATGTCCCCGCCGCCCACAAAGCGGTAGAGCACAGACAGGTACAGGGGGTCGAGCACCAGCAGGGCTATGGTGGCATAATACCCCGCAGCCTTCAAAACCTTGCTGCCGCTTTTGGTGATGAACTTCGCCGCCCACACCAGCACATAAGCCCCTATAAGGGAAGCAATACTGCCCACCACACAAAAGACAGCCGTTTGAAGATCTGTTAAAAGCTCTGTTCTTGCGGCGATCTGCACGCCTATCCCCATAAAGCGGATTTGGTGGAACACATCGAAGCACAGGGCCGCAAGCAGGTGCGCCCCTTCGTGCAGGATATAATAGAGCAGAATAGCCACAAGCACGCCAAACCATTTCCGTGAATTCGTTGTAAGGCGCTCTTTCATGCGTTCCTCCTTTCACTCGTCCATGCCTTTGCCGCTCCTCGAAAGCCCTCCAGCAATGCAAGAGGGTGACACGCGGCAGCGCCAAAGGGGTTCTTAAGGGGGCAGAACCCCCAAGGCCTTGCCCTTACGTTGCCTCTTCCGCTGTGTGAATGGGAATCAGCGGGCTGTCATGCTCTACATGCTGGCGGGCTTTCAGGCGCTCCTGAGCATCTTTGTAGAAAGCCTGCTGGGCGCTTAAAGCTGCCCGGCCCCGATGGGTGACGTGCTGGTAAGCTTTGTCCGGCAGCATTTTCCGGGCATTGGTGTTGTCCTCCAGCAGGGTTTCCAGGATGTAGAAGGCCCGCTGCTTTAAATCCTCGTCCTCAATGGGGAACACCAGCTCCACCCGGCGGTCTAAATTCCGGGGCATCCAGTCGGCGCTGCCCATGTAGATTTTGGGGTTCCCGGCGTTTTCAAAGCGGAAAACCCGGCTGTGCTCCAAAAGCTGGCCCACAATGCTGATAACCTTGATGTTTTCGCTGACCTCCGGAAGGCCGGGAATCAGGCAGCAGATGCCCCGCACCACCAGGCGCACCGGCACCCCGGCGCAGCTTGCCTCATACAGCAGGCCGATAATCTCCGGATCCACCAGGGAGTTTACTTTGGCGGTGATGCCGCAGGGCAGGCCCTTTTTGGCATTCTCCGTCTCCAGTTGGATGCGCTGCCTGAAGAAGCTGCGCAGGCCATGAGGGGCCACAGCAAAGTGCTGATACTCCGGGGGCCGGGAATATCCGGTTATCACGTTGAAAAGGGAGGAGGCGTCCGCCCCATACTGGGGGTTGCAGGTGAAAAGGCCCACATCTGTGTAGATTTTCGCGGTGGAATCGTTGTAGTTGCCTGTGCCCAGGTGCAGGTAACGGCAGATGCCGTCCTCCTCCCGGCGCACCACCAGGGCAATTTTGCAGTGGGTTTTCAGGCCATACAGGCCGTAAATCACGTGGCACCCGGCCTTTTCCAGCTTCTGCGCCCAGTTGATGTTGTTTTCCTCGTCAAACCGGGCCTTCAGCTCCACCAGCACAGTTACCTGCTTGCCGTTTTCCGCCGCCTTAATCAGGGCCGCGATAATGGGGGAGTTGCCGCTGACCCGGTACAGGGTCTGCTTGATGGCCAGCACGTCCTCGTCCTCAGCGGCCTGCTCGATAAATTTCACCACGCAGTCGAAGCTTTCATAGGGATGGTGAACCATCCTGTCCTTGTCCCGGATGGCTGCAAAAATATCGTCATAGCCCCAGAAATCTGCCGGGGCCACCGGGGAGATGGGCTTGAAGCACAGGTTTTCGCAGCCCTTGATGCCAGCGAATTTGGAGAGGAAGGTCAGGTCTAAAGGCCCGGCCAGCTCGTAAATCTCATTCTTTTTGATTTTCAGCATGTCAATGAGAAAGCTTTTCAGGTTCTTGTCGCACTTTGCAGGCAGCTCCAGCCGCACAGGGCGGCCTCTTTTCCGGCGCTTGATGGACTTCTTCATCTCGCTCATGAAGTCCTCGCTCTCCTCGTCAATGGACATGTCCGAGTCCCGGGTGACCCGGAAGGGGCAGGCAGCCTTGATATCATGCAGCTCGAACAGCTCGTCAAGCTTATGCATGATGATGTCCTCCAGCAGGGTGAAGGCCCGGACCCCCTCACAGGGCAGCTCTAAAAACCGGGGAAGGATGCCCGGCACCTGCACAATGGCAAAGCACTTGTCGTCCCCTTTTTTCTCTTTTTCTTTGGACTTTAGGTATACCGCAAGGTTCAAAGACTTGTTGGCCAGCAGGGGGAAGGGCCGACTGTTGTCCACCGCCAGGGGGGTGAGCACCGGGAACAGCACTTCCTTAAAATATTGGGAGATATAGTCGAGCTGCTGGCTGTCCATCTCCTCGCAGGAGAGGAAGCAGATTCCCTGCTTTTCCAGGGCGGGCACAATGGAGCGGCTGAGGCAGGAATACTGCTTCTCCATGAAAACGTGGGTTTTTTCCTCCAGCTCCTTTAAAAGCTCCTGGGGGGTTAAGTCAAAGGTGTCTTTGGGCTTGTAGCCGGAGTTTACCTGGGCCTTCACCCCTGCCACCCGCACCATGAAAAATTCGTCCAGGTTGGAGCCTGTAATGGCCAAAAAGCGCAGCCGCTCCATTAGGGGGTTCTCCCGTTTGGTGGCCTCCTCCAGCACCCGGGCGTTAAAGTCCATCCAGCTTAATTCTCGGTTATAATAGGGCATTTTCTTGTCTGCCATAGGTCATTCCTCAATTCTCTATAAAGTGGGGGAAGGGGCTGTTACAGGGCTTCAAATTTCACTGCCAGCTCCGGCAAAAGCCCGAATACATTCTGGAAGAACTGGGAGGCTTCCTCAAAGGCCCAGCGCTCCAAAAGGGTGTTTTCCCGGGCTTTGGCCCGGAACAGCACCCGGTCGCCGTCTGTGCTGATTTTTAAATCCCGCAGTTTTTCCCGGTGGGATTTGTCCAGGGCGTTTGCCATGCGGAACATGGCCTCCAGCTTCATGGCCTCCAGACGCTCCTTGTCGGAAAGGAGCAGAAGTTCCGGATCCTCCTCTGTGGAGGGGTTCACGCTGCCTGCCACCAGGGCGATTTGCAGCACCTGGGCCTCTGAAAGCCCGAAAATGTCCATGCCTTTAATCATATCAAAGGTGCAGCGGCTGTGCTGGCGCACGCACACAAAGCTGCCGCAGCTATGGAGCGTGGCGGCAAGCTCCAGAATCAGCCGGCGGGAGGGGTCCAGCCCATGGACTTTTTTCAGCTTGTCAAAAATTTTGCAGCAAAATTCCCCGATGCGCTGGGAGTGCTCTAAATCGCACCCAAAGCTTCTGGCTGTGGCTTCGGCGCAGGCCAGGGCATTTTTCCGCAGGTAAGCCGCCCACTGGGCGTCTGCCCGGGGAGAGAGCATATACCGCATGACCCCCTGGGAAATGTCCGCTATGGGGGAAACAACCTCCTTGGCCCCTGGGCAGAAACGCAGAAGCCCTCTGTAAACAAACAGGGCTGTGTACAGCACAGCGGCTTTGTCCTCTGTCATGCCATAGCGCAGGCCAATGCTTTCCGCTGTCATGGAGCGAAGCTCATCATAAAGGGAAATCAGCTTTTTCACGTCCAGGCGCACCATTTCCCCTTCCTGCCGGGCGCCGCTGAGCCTTGCCACCCGCCCCATCTGAGAGCCGGTGACAATCAGGTTCTGCACCCGGAAGGCGGAAATATCCACCCGGCTTAAAAGCAGATCCATATATTCGTCTACAATGCAGTGGAAATCCTGGGCGCCTTTTCTCAGCTTGCTTAAGGCGTCGTGAAGCTTTAAAGGCCCAATGGGGATGTTCTGGGAGTATACGGCCTGCTGCCCGTCAAACACGGCAATGCCGATGCTGCCCGCCCCCACATAGGCGATAAGGGACGCGCCTCCCTTTACGGCTTGTTCCTGTTCCAGGCGCTCCATAATCTCCCCGTAAATATAGGCTTTTTCCTGGCTGTCATCCAAAACCTCCACGTCCAGGCCGTTGCGCACCTTTAGCTGGTCGATAACCAGGGCGCGGTTTTTGGCCTCCCGCAGGGCAGAGCAGGAAACCACCCGGGGCTTTTCGATATTGTAGGAAAGCAGGGCGGCGGAAAATTTGGATAAAGCGGCGGACAGCTCCCGCAGGCTGTCAAAGCTGACGCTGCCGTTTTCAAACACGTCGTGGCCCAGCCCGATGGGATATTCCAGCCTGTCCAGGGTCTGGATTTTGCCCTTTGACAACTGGGACACCCGCAGCTTCACATTGTTGGAACCAATCTCGATGACCGCCGCTATGGGGGCGGCGCTTTTCTTGTTCAAGGAAGATCCCTCCAGAGAGTATAAATTCATGATGTGTCATGCGGGCGGCGCCCGCATTCATCAATATTATACCAAACAGGGCGGGGGGAAGCAAATATTTTTTGAGAATTTTTGCCTGCAAAAAGGAAAGGGAAAAACCTTTTAAAAAAATTTTGAAAAAGGGGTTGATTTTTTCTGCAAAATTCGGTATACTTGTAAAGCCGATAGGGGATACGGAGAGGTATTCTAATTGGTAAGGAGCCACATTGGAAATGTGGTGTGCCGCAAGGCATTGTGCGTTCGAGTCGCATCCTCTCCGCCATAGCAGAGAGCGCCAGGTCATTTGCCCGGCGCTCTTTTCATTTTTTGCAGGAGGGTGGATGTATGGGCTATGAAGTGAACATAGAATTGACAAACATGTGCGTGGTGTGCGACGGCACAAGGGTGCTGGTGCAGGACCGGGCAAAGCCCGGCTGGTCGGGCATCACTTTCCCTGGCGGGCATGTGGAGCCGGGGGAGAGCATTACCGCTTCCGTTATCCGGGAGGTATGGGAAGAGACGGGCCTCACCATAGAAAACCCCAGGCTTTGCGGCATTAAAACCTGGGGCGGGCCAGAGGGCCTTTTGGAAGTGGCTTTCCTTTATAAAGCAGAAAAGTTTTCCGGGGAACTGAAGCCTTCGGAAGAGGGGGAGGTTTTTTGGGCAGAGCGGGACAGCCTTCCTGCCATGCAGCTTGCCAGCGGCATGGAGGAAACCTTCCGGGTTTTCTTTGAAGAAGATATCAGCGAATTATATTACGAGAAAAAGGATAAAAACGCGCCTGCAGGCCCGTGGCGCTATGAGGACTGGCAATATACCTTGCAGTAACGGGGGATGGAAATGTCCAGGGAAGTTGCAGTGGAACTGACAAACATGTGCGTGGTGTGCGACGGCACGAGGGTGCTGGTGCAGGACCGGGCAAAGCCCGGCTGGTCGGGCATCACTTTCCCTGGCGGGCATGTGGAGCCGGGGGAGAGCATTACCGCTTCCGTTATCCGGGAAGTGAAAGAGGAGACGGGCCTCACCATAGAAAGCCCCAAACTCTGCGGCGTAAAGGACTGGATGCGGGAGGACGGCAGCCGGTATATGGTTCTTTTGTTTAAGGCGGAGAAGTTTTCCGGCAGCCTTGCCCCTTCCAGGGAAGGAAACGTCTTTTGGGCGGAGCGGTCACAATTGCCGCACATGAACCTGGCCCGCTCTATGAGGGAAACCATCGAGGTGCTGCTGGACGATACATTAAGCGAGTTATATTACACAGTCTATTCCCAAATTACAGACGGCAGCCACTGGGTGCTGCAATAAGGGGGAGCGTATGATGAGGGAAGTAAGGGCGGAAATCGCCAACATGTGTGTGATACAGGACGGCACAAAAGTGCTGGTGGAGGACAGGAAAGATCCTAAGTGGCCGGGAATCGCGTTCCCGGGGGGCCATGTGGAGCCGGGGGAAAGCATTACGGCTTCTGTTATACGGGAAGTGAAGGAGGAAACGGGGCTTGCCATTGAACATCCTACCCTTTGCGGCATTAAGACATGGACAAAGGAAAACGGCGCCCGCTACCTGCTTTTCTTTTATAAAACAGACAAATTTTCCGGGGAGCTGCAATCCTCGGAAGAAGGGGAGGTCTTTTGGGCCGAGCTGGATGCTCTGCCCGGGATGAACCTGGCAAAGGATATGGAACTGCACCTCCGCTTGTTCCAAGAGGACAATCTCAGCGAACTATACTGTGTAAGGCAAGAGGGCGGCACGAAAAAGGTGCTGCTGTAAAGGAGGGGCTTTTATGTCTCGGGAAATAAAAGCGGAAATCACCAACCTGTGCATGATACAGGATGGCACAAAGGTGCTGGTGCAGAACAGGCTTGCCAAAAACTGGCCCGGCATCACCTTCCCGGGCGGGCATGTGGATCCGGGGGAGAGCGTTACCGATTCTGTCATCCGGGAAGTAAAGGAGGAGACAGGGCTTGCCATTGAACATCCCACCCTTTGCGGCATCAAGGACTGGACGCGGGACGATGGCTCCCGTTACCTGCTTTTCTTTTATAAAACAGACAAATTTTCCGGGGAGCTGCAATCTTCGGAAGAAGGGGAGGTCTTTTGGGCCGAGCTGGATGCTCTGCCCGGGATGAACCTGGCGGAGGACATGGAGGCAAACCTCCGGGTGTTCCTGGAAGATGATATCAGCGAGTTTTACTACGATAGGCAGAACGGCGGCTGGGAAAGCCAGTTGTTCTAAACCAACTTTTTAAGGAGTGAAGGACATGAAACGCGAGGAAATCGCAGCATTTTATAAAGACCTGGACAGCTACAAAGACAAGACGGTGACAGTGTGCGGCTGGGTGCGCTCTGTGCGGGACTCCAAGGCTTTGGGCTTTATCGACTTAAACGACGGATCCAGCTTCAAGGGCGTGCAGGTGGTGTTTGAGGACGGAAAGATTGAAAACTTCAAGGAGATTGCCGCCCAGAACGCCGGGGCAGCCCTGCGGGTGACAGGCACCCTGCTTGCCACTCCAGGCATGAAGCAGCCTTTTGAAATCCACGCGGAAAAGATTGTGGTGGAGGGTGCCTCCGCTCCCGAATACCCCCTGCAGAAGAAGCGCCATGGGGTGGAGTTTTTGCGCACCATTGCCCATCTGCGCCCCCGCACCAACCTCTACAGCGCTGCTTTCCGCATCCGTTCAGCGGCGGCCTTTGCCATGCATAAGTTCTTCCAGGAGAACGGCTTTGTGTATATCCACACCCCCATCATCACCGCCACCGACTGCGAGGGCGCGGAAATGTTCCAGGTGACCACCCTTGACCCGGCAAACCCGCCCCGCACCCAGGAGGGCGGCGTGGACTACCACGAGGATTTCTTTGGCAAGCGGGTGTTCCTTTCCGGCTCCGGGCAGCTTCAGGTGGAGTGCATGGCCCAGGCCTTCTCCAAGGTGTACACCTTTGGCCCAACCTTCCGGGCAGAGCGCTCCAATACCCCCCGCCATGCTTCGGAGTTCTGGCACATCGAGCCGGAAATCGCCTTTGCCGACTTAAACGACGACATGGATCTGATTGAGTCCACGGTAAAATATGTTATTAACTATGTGCTGGAAACCTGTTCCCAGGACGTAGAGTTCTGCAGCCAGTTTGTGGATAAGGGCCTTTTAGAGCGCCTGCGCCATGTGGCCGGCTCCGACTTTGCCCGGGTGAGCTACACCGACGCCGTTGAGATTTTGAAAGAGCACAACGGCGAGTTTGAGTTCAAGGTGGAGTGGGGCGCGGACATCCAAACCGAGCACGAGCGGTATCTGGCGGAGAAGCACTTCGGCAGGCCCGTATTTGTCACCGACTATCCCAAGGAGATCAAGTCCTTCTACATGCGCATGAACGACGACGGCAAAACCGTTGCCGCCACCGACCTGCTGGTGCCCGGCATTGGGGAGCTGGTGGGGGCCAGCCAGCGGGAGGAGCGCTACGACGTGCTGAAGGCCCGCATGGCAGAGCTGGGCATGAGCGAGGAGGATTTCTGGTGGTATCTGGATCTGCGCCGCTTTGGCACCACCGTGCATTCCGGCTTTGGCATCGGCTTTGACCGCTTGGTGATGTACCTCACCGGCATCCAGAACATCCGGGACGTGCTGCCCTTCCCCCGCACCACCGGCACAGCGGAGTTTTAATATAGCTTTAAGTCCCCTGGCTTAGCCGGGGGATTTTTATTCAGACACCCCCCTGCAAAAGAAAACCCTTGACAAATCCCCAGAAAAAAGCTACTCTTTAAGAGGAACGAAGTCAGACAGGAAAAGCGAGGTGGACATTGTGAGCGTTCCGCGAAGCAGCGACGGCATAGTACCGGATCGATTATGGTTGAGGCACTGCGGGGCGCGCCTTTGCCCTTTCCGCTGATTTTCAGTCGGGGAGGCTCTGCGGGCTGGCAGGCCTGTCCGGTTTTGTGCCGTATCTCTCAAATAGTAAAGGAGGTACGGGAATATGGAAGAAAAAATTTTGGAGCTTTTGGAGGGGCGCGGCTTTTCCCAGGCCGCCGCTCTCTTAAAGGACATGAACCCCGCCGACGTGGCCCAGGTGCTGGGGGAGCTGCCAGAGCAGAAAATGCCTGTGGCCTTCCGGCTTTGCCCCAAGGAGCTGGCGGCAGACGCCTTTGCCTACATGCCCCCGGACGCACAGGAAATCCTGGTGCGTGGCTTCTCCGACAAGGAGCTGGAGGAGGTTATGGAGCAGCTCTTTGTGGACGATGCGGTGGACATGCTGGAGGAAATGCCGGCAAATGTCATCAAGCGGGTGCTGCGCCATGTGGATGCGGATACCCGGAAGATGATAAACCAGATGCTCAATTACCCCAAGGACAGCGCGGGAAGCATCATGACCATGGAGTATGTGGATTTAAAGCGCAGCATGACCGTGGAACAGGCTTTCGAGCGCATCCGTCGCACAGGCGTGGAAAAAGAAACGGTGTATACCTGCTATGTGACGGACAGCCGGCGGAAGCTGGAGGGTATTATCACAGTAAAAGACCTGCTGCTGGCCCCAAAGGACGCGGTACTGCGGGATATTATGGAAACAAATATCAAATTTGTTTCCACCCACACAGACCAGGAGGAGGCCGCCCGGGCCTTGAGCAAGTATGACTTCCTGGCCCTGCCTGTAGTGGACGGGGAAGAGCGGCTGGTGGGCATTGTCACAGTGGATGACGCCATTGACGTTATCCAGGAGGAGGCTACAGAGGATATTGAAAAGATGGCGGCTATGGCCCCGTCTGACAAGCCTTATATGAAAACCAGCATTTTGGACACCTGGAAAAAGCGGGTGCCCTGGCTGCTGTTTCTGATGATTTCCGCCACCTTTACCAGCAGCATTATCAACTCCTTTGAGGATGCCTTGGCGGCCAGCGTGGTGCTTACAGGTTTTATCCCTATGCTGATGGACACTGGAGGCAATTCCGGCTCCCAGTCCTCTATCACTATTATCCGTGGCCTGTCCCTGGGGGAGATACGGTATGGGGACGTGCCCCGCATCCTTTTAAAGGAAGGCTCTGTGGCCCTTATGTGCGGCTGCACCCTGGCTGTGGCGAATTTTATCAAGCTTATGCTCATTGACCGGGTGACGCTTTTAGTGGCAGGAGTGGTGTGCCTCACTCTCTTAATGGTGGTGCTGGTGGCAAATATTGTGGGCAGCACCCTGCCCATCTTAGCCAAGCGCCTGGGCTTTGACCCCACTGTAATGGCAAGCCCCCTTATCACGACCATTGTGGACGCAGTGTCCCTGGTGATTTATTTCAACATTGCCAAGGCTGTGCTGCGGATCTGAAAAGGCAGAAGAATAGGAAAAGGCCGCCTGAGGATATCCTCAGGCGGCCTTTTCCAGGCTTTTTTAGTTTTCCATATACTTTTCCAGCAGCCGGGCCACTTCTCTTACGTCGATAGGCTTTGCCACATGGGCGTTCATGCCGCAGTCCAGGCAGTGCTTGATGTCCTCGGAGAAAGCGTCTGCCGTCATGGCGATGATGGGCAGGTTCGCGTCTGGGTGATCCAGCTTGCGGATGGCCACAGCAGCCTCATAGCCTGTCATCACCGGCATACGGATGTCCATGAGAACAGCGCTGTAATGGCCGGGCTGGGAGTTTTGCAGCATTTCCACGCAGATTTGCCCGTTCTCCGCGTGATCCAACTGGAGGCCCAAATCAGTGAGCAACTCCTCTGCGATTTCCCAGTTCAGTTCGTTGTCCTCAGCCAGCAGGACGTGCTTGCCGTTAAAATCTATCGCATGGTGAGGGGATTCTTCCTTTGGCTCCCCTTCTTCTTTGCCGTCGGCAAATTTTTTCAGGCCATAGAACAGGGTAGACTTGAATAGAGGCTTGGAGATAAAGCCTGTTATGCCCGCCTGGCGGGCCTCGTCCTCAATCTCGCCCCAGTCGTAGGCGGAAATAAGCAGGATGGGGATGTCGCTTTCCATACGGGCGTGTATGGCTTTGGCTGTAGAGATGCCATCCATACCAGGCAGCTTCCAGTCCAGCAGGATAACCTGGTAGTCCTCCCGGCGCTGGTGCTTCTTCACAACCATTTCCACAGCTTCCTCGCCGGAAAGAACCCAGTCCGCCTTTATGCCGATAGACTGCAAAGCGCTGGCTGTGCTCTCGCAAAGCTGCTGATCATCGTCCACCACCAGCATGTTCCAGGGAGGCAGCACCATGTCCACCTCAGCCACCTCCGCCTTTTCAAAGTCCAGGGTCACGTTGAATTCCGTACCCACGCCCTGTTGGCTTTCCACCTGGATGGTGCCGCCCATGGCGTCCACAATGTACTTGGTGATAGCCATCCCCAGGCCGGTGCCCTCTGTGCGGTGGATCCGTGTGTTGTCCTCCCGTGTGAAGGAGTCGAATATCTTTTCCTTAAATTCCTCCGACATGCCCATGCCCGTGTCCTTTACCTGCAAAAGGATGCGCACATATTCCGCCCCTTTGGGGGATTCCGTTTCCCGCAGGGTAATCTGAATGGTGCCGCCCTCCGGCGTAAACTTAATGGCGTTGGAAAGGAAATTCAGCAGCACCTGGTTTAAGCGTACGCTGTCGCAGCAGACGTTTTCAGAGGAAATATCGTAGATGCAGACATTGAAGTTCTGGTGCTTGGCTTTCACCTGGGGCTGGACAATGCTAACAATGCTGTCCATCACTTCCCGCAGGGAAACCTGGTCAATATTCAAGGTCATCTTGCCGCTTTCAATTTTAGACATGTCCAGCACGTCGTTGATAAGCCCTAACAGGTGCTGGCTGGAAAGGGAGATCTTCTTCAGGCAGTGCTGCACCTGCTGGCGGTTTTCTATATTGGCGGTGGCAATAGCCGTCATGCCTACAATGGCGTTCATGGGGGTGCGGATGTCGTGGCTCATGTTGGACAAAAATTCGCTCTTTGCCTTGTTGGCGTGTTCCGCCACCTGCTGGGCCTTTTCCGCGTCCCGGCGCGCGTCCACCGCCATGGTCAGGGATTTTTCCGCTGTCTTCCTGGCATTGTCCAGCTCTACCATCTGCTGCCGGGTCAGCCGGAAATAATATACAAAAATGGAACCCAGCACAATGAGAATCAGGGCGCAGCCCCCCAGCACAAGGCTTGTCCAGGTGTTGCCCATGCTGCTCACCACTTCGTCCAGTTGGCCGTAGGGCATGGCGGTAACCAGATACCACTCTGAATTGGGCAGGGAGGTGCAGTATAGGTGCCGGCGCTCTCCGGGCAGATGGTATACCACAGAGTAAGGCTCGTTTTTCTGCATGGCTTCATAGAGATCCGTAATATGCTTTTCCGCTTCTTCCAGGTTCTCCCCCTGATACAGGGCGCGCAGGCGGTCAAAGTAGTTGCCCCGGTAAGCGTCGGAGCTTTGGATTACAAAGGTGCCGTCCTTGCGGATCACGTGGGAATACACCAGGGAGTTGCTTTCATCAGAGTCCAGGGCCAGAATTTGCTTGAAATAGTCTGTCGGCAGGGCCACCACCAGCGCCAGGCTTTCCCTGCCGTCTGCCATCTCATAGGCTGCCGGCACGCCCAGCAGCACAATGCTGTCATCTGTCTCGTCTGTACCCACAGCCACTTTCTTTTCCTGGCTCTGCATGGAGCGGAAAAACGGCTCCGGATCCGTTACCTGGATCTGTTCGCCGCAGAG
Organism: Neglectibacter sp. X4; assembly: GCF_009917365.1. NCBI lineage: Bacteria > Bacillati > Bacillota > Clostridia > Eubacteriales > Oscillospiraceae > Neglectibacter > Neglectibacter sp. X4. Next base: position 43,603 of record NZ_QWLE01000006.1, read on the forward strand.
CATCTCAAAGGCCCCATCCTCCGCATACAGCGCAAGGCTGACAAAGCCCCGCTCCAGGGCATTGCTGCCCATGTTTTCAGCCAAGGTGCCGTAGTCAGCGCTGCGGGGCGGATAATTTTGGACAATGCTTTCAATCTGGTTCAGATTATAGTCGATAGTTGTCTCAAAGTGCATGGAGATGCGTTCATTGAGGCCAGCCATATAGATGGTGCCAATTTCGCTGATAGTAGCCGAACTTTGGTAGTTCATATAGTAGGCGAGGAAGGTAAAGACAACAACGCACAGCAGCACCACCAAGGCCAGGCTGACCTTCAGGAAGCGCATGGTGTTGTATTTCATGTGGACATCCCCTCCTGGAAGCTTCTGATAGCGGTGACCGTGCGTCCATAGTCCTCCTTCACCCGCTCGCACAGAGGCCCGGCCTCCGGAGTGAGGCCGGAACGCAGGGCCTCGGTAAGCTCTGCGCTGGAAGCAAGCAGGGTGTTGAAGCCCAGGTTCTGGCACATGCCTTTAATGGTATGGGCCGCCCGGAAGGCTTCCTCGCTGTTGCCCTGCTCCAGGGAGGAAATCAGCAGATCATAACTTTTGTCATCCAAAAATTTCAGCACGAATTTCTGTATGAATTTGTCGCTGGGCAGGCGCCCCCGGACCTCGCTGTAATCTCCGCCGATTTCTGTGTACAATTCCTGAAGGGTCATGGTAGGTTGCTCCTCTCTGTATGTGCCCTCTGTAGGGCAGGATAGATAATATACGTAATGCTGCCGGGCAGATACAGCCGGCACACGCCTGAAAGTGTTCTGTCATTTATAGTAAATATTCAGCTTTCGGCTTTCCCGTCCTCTTTGCTCTCAATGGGGCTTAAAGACTGATCCGCATAATTGCCCCTTGTGGGCTTCAGGCTTTGCAAGGTGCCGTCATAGAACTGGAACCGGCCCCGGCCCGACTGCTTTACCGCATACAGGGCCTGATCCGCCGCCTTCAGCAGATCTGTAAACACAGGCTCCACCATCTCCGTGGTGGCTACCCCCATGCTCATGGAAACTGTGAAGCCCTGGAAATCCCCGCCGCTGATAGAGCGGTAGATACGGCGTATAACAGCCTCCAGCTCCTGCTGGTATTCCAGGAAGATAATGAACTCGTCGCCGCCCACCCGGGCCGCAATATCCATGCCGCGCACATTCTGCCGGAGCAGCTCTGCCACGTGGGCCAGCACATGGTTGCCAAAAGCGTGGCCATAGGTGTTGTTGGCGTCCTTGAAATGATCCAGGTCAAAGAAAGCCAAGGCATAGTTTGAATCCGGGTGCGCCTTCATTCTGGCCTCAATCTGCTTGCGGGCGCTGTTCAGGTTCAGCAGATCCGTCAGGCCGTCATAGGAAGCCATGCGCTCCAGGGATTCCAGGTTGGTGCGCATATCGTGGATGTCCACAGCCTTGCCGATGCAGCCTGTCATCTGGGGCGGTTCTTCCCCTTCCCACACCGTCTGCATGATGAACCGGAACCACCGCCACTTGTCGTTGTGGCGCAGCCTGCATTCATAGGTAACATACGGGTGCTCTGGGGAGGTGTCCTCCAGCATTTCCATAATGGTCTGCCAGTCCTGTTCATCCAGCAGGCCCATCAGGTTCTTGTTCTCAAAAGGCTCCATAATGATTTCATCCACGCCCAGCCACTTGGCGCCCCAGGAATTCAGGGATACCATAGAGGGCAGGATGGTGTATTCAAACTGAACCTCCTTGCTCATGGCCGCAAAGAAGCTGTACTTCATGCGCTCGTGCTCCAGAAGCTGCAGGGTGCGGCTGGAGGCGCTCAGCTCTTTATGCTGCGAAAGATTCTGTATCATGTCGGAAAGCTCTGCCTGGCTGGGGCCTTCAAATTCCTTGGGTTCCATTTCCCTGGCAATGTCCCCGGAAATATCTTCCAGGCAGGAGAGCAGCAGGGGATTGAAGGTGCCGCATTCCCCGTTCACAATCATTTCCACAGCCTTTTCATGGGTGAAGGGGGGCTTATACACCCGCTTGCTGGTCAGGGCGTCATACACGTCTGCCAAAGCCACTGTCTGGGCGGAAATGGGGATTTCATCCCCCTTCAGGCCGTCGGGATATCCCCTGCCGTCATAGCGCTCGTGGTGCCAGCGGCAGATGTCATAGGCCATCTTGACCACCTTTTCCGCGTGGTACATGTTCAGGCTTTCCAGCATCTGGGCGCCTATGAGGGAGTGGGTTTTCATAACGGCGAATTCCTCAGCCGTCAGCTTGCCGGGCTTGTTGAGGATTTTTTCGTCGATGGAAATTTTTCCAATGTCGTGCAGGGCCGAGGCCATGCTCATGGCGGCAATATTGTCCTTGGAAATGTGGTACTGATCCGTTTTCTGCACCAGCCGGCGCAGCAGCAGCTCGGTAAGCGTGCGCACATGCAGCACGTGCAGGCCGCTTTCCCCGTTTCGGAACTCCACGATATGGCTTAAAATATCCACCATCAGGGCGCTGCTCTGCTGTTTTTCATAGATCTGCTCTGCCACCAGGGCCTCCAGATCCTTCTGCTTGGCATACAGCAGCAGGGTGTTTTTCACGCGCCGGTGGACTATCTGGGCGTCAAAGGGGCGGCTGATAAAATCTGTAATGCCCATTTCATAGGCCTGGTCAATGCGGGAGGTGTTGCTTTCCGCAGAAATCATCACCACAGGCACAGATTCAATCCAGTGCCTGCGGTTCATAACCTCCAGCACGCCGAAGCCGTCCATGTTGGGCATGACGATATCCAGAAGCATCAGGGCAATTTCCGTGCTGTGGTTTTGCAAAAGGCCCACAGCCTGCAGGCCGTCTCCGGCCTCCAGCATTTCATATTCCCCCTCCAGCATATCCACCAGGATGGAGCGGTTCATTTCCGAGTCATCTACAATCAATATGGTTTGTCTGTTCGAGCTGGACACAGTATGCACACCCTCTTTATCTTCTGGACGGCAGCCTGCCGGGACGCGCCGCCAACAGGGTAACGTCAGGTTTTCATTTGTAACAGAAATAGCGCGGCGGGCGCCGCCCGCCGGAGGAAGGGCCTGTTTTGCGCCTGCCTGGAAAGCCGCCTGTCCCTTACAGCAGGACAGCCAGAACCCATAGCGCAAAATTCCCTATAATTATTGTAATATAAAGTGATGAAAATAGCAATAGTTTTCGGCAGATTCAGGGGAAGAATTTAGCGGGAATTTTTCGCCCCTGTACAGGCTTTTTTTATCTATCCTTCCCATGCTGCAAAAAACACAGAAAAGGCGCTGTTTGCGCCTTTTCTGTGCCTTTTGCGGGCTTTATGGCAAAGGAGGATATTCTACTCTGCGTTTAAAAAAGCCTCGTTGATTGTCACCCCGAAATCCCTGGCAATGTCCCGGATGCCGCTGTCCGGGATGGTCTGCCCTGTCCGGCCGCCCCCGGCAGACTGCACCAGCATGTAAATCTCCGCAGCCTTTTCAATGGTGTGCATCAGCCCGAAGGCTGTGTCCAGATCCGGCCCGGACACAAACAGCCCATGGTGGGCCCACACCGCCGCGTCGTAGGTTTTCATCAGCCCGCTTGTCACATGGGCAATTTCCGCCCCGCCGGGCACCATCCAGGGGGCCACCCCCACGCCTTGGGGGAACACCACCGGGCACTCCGTTTCGCTTTTCCACAAGGCCCTGGTGAAGTCCCGGGCAGTCAGGGGCAGGATGTAGGTCATGGCCACAATGTTCACCGGGTGGGCATGGTAAATCACCCGGTTTTCCCCCTTTGTAACCTCCTTGCGCACGCTGTGGTTGAGAAAGTGGCTGGGGAACTCGCTGGTGGGCCTGCCGCCCTTTTCCAGCCCCCACACAATCCGCCAACTGTCCCCGGCATCGTTGATTTCCAGTATGCACAGGTTATCCTCCGGGGCAAGGGGCACGTTGCGGAAATATTTCCCGCTGCCTGTGGCAATAAAATACGTCCCCCGCAGGTTTTCCGCCTGCACCCCCATCTGCACCCACTCCCCGCAGGCTTCCCGGAAGAAAGGCTTCAGGGCTTCCGCCTCCTCAGCCTTCAGCAGATAGGTAAGGTTGCCGCCGTTGCGCTCGTGCCAGCCCTGGAGCCAGCCGTCCTCGCAGGTGCGGATAAAAGCTTGCAGTATCTCCGTGTCTGTTATTTTCATGCTTCCTCCTAAATCCGTTTCAGCAATACGTCACGCTCATAGGCTTCCACTTCTTTAAACCAGTCCCGGCCTCCGGGCACGCCCTGCATCTGGCAGTAATGCTCCCACACGTCTCCAAAAGGCAGGGTTTTCAGTTCCTCCCCGGTCATGAGAAGCTCTGTAAACCGCCCCTCTTCCTGCATGTTCTTCATGTCCTCCCAGGGCTGGAGCAAGGCGTACAGCAGGGCTTTTTCCATGCTCCGGGTGCCGATAACCCAAGCCGCCACCCGGTTGATGGAGGCGTCGAAGAAGTCTAGGCCGATAAGCACCTTCTCCAAAGCGCCGCTGCGCACAATTTCCTTGGCAATTTCCTGGATTTCTTCCTGGTACAGCACCACATGGTCGCTGTCCCACCGCACCGGGCGGCTGACGTGCAGGGGCACCTTGTCAAAAACCGTCAGCAGGCTGGAAATCTTGTCGCTGATATATTCTGTGGGGTGGTAGTGCCCGCTGTCCAGCAGGTTATAAACCCCGGGATGGGTGCAGGCATAGCCTAAATAGAACTCCGCTGAGCCAACGGTGTAGGACTCCAGCCCAATGCCGAACACCTTGCTTTCCACGCAGTCCAGGATCCCCGGCAGCTTTTCCGCGAAGATTTCGTCCAGGCTCTTTTGCAGCCGCAGCCGCGGCCCCAGCCTGTCGGCGGGGATGTCCTTCAGCCCGTCGGGAATCCACACGTTGCACAGCACAGGGGAGCCAAGCTCTCCCGCCATATAAGAGGCAATGCGCCTGCACTGGATGCCATGGCGCACCCAGAAGGCCCGCACCTCCTCTAGGGGGGAGGAGAGGGTAAGGCCGCCCTTCACCATGGGGTGGCTGAAAAAGGTGGGGTTAAAGTCTATCCCCAGGCCGTTTTCCTTGGCAAAGGCCACCCACTTTGCAAAATGCTCCGGCAGCAGCCCGTCCCGGTCTGCCCGCTGCCCCTCCTCAAAAACCGCGTAGCTTGCGTGGAGGTTCAGCCGCTTTTTCCCGGGGATAAGGGAGCAGGCCTTTAAAAAGTCAGCGCACAGTTCCTCAAAATTCCTGGCCCGTCCAGGATAATCCCCTGTGGCCTGTATGCCCCCGGAAAGGGCCTGTCCGCTGCCCTCCAGGCCGGTAACATCGTCACCCTGCCAGCAGTGGATGCTCACAGGCACCTCCCGCAAGGCTGCCAGGGCTTTTTCCACGTCTACCCCCCAGGCGGCATACTGCTCTTTTGCGCTTTCAAACCTTGTCATAACCCTTCCTCCTCTGTAAAATTGACTATCTCTATGGGAAAGCTTTCCCGGATGCAGGCCCGGGCCTCCAGAAGTCCTGAAAATTCCCCGCCGGCTTCCATCTGCACCAGCAGGTTCCCCAGGGCTGTGCCCTCTGTAGGCCCGGCGTACACAGGCAGGCCCGTTTCCCTTGCGGTCAGTTCGTTAAGCAGGCTGTCCCGGCTGCCCCCGCCCACAATGTGTATCCGGCGGTATCTTTTCCCTGTAAGGCTTTCCAGTTCCTGTATGGCGTCCCAGTAACAGGCCGCCAAGCTGTGGTACACACAGGCGGCAAGCTCTCCCAGGCTTTGGGGAACCTGCTGGCCTGTGGTTTCGCAGTAATCCCTCACAGCCCCCGCCATGCTTTCCGGGGCCAAAAAGCTTTGGTGGTTCACGTCCACCCGGGAGGGGAAAGCTTCGGCTGCCCGGGCGGCCTGCTCCAGCTCCCCAAAGGAAACCGGGGCAAATTCCCGCCGCAGGGACTGGAGCATCCAAAGCCCCATAATGTTTTTCAGGTACCGGAAGCGGTACTGATACCCGCCCTCGTTGGTGAAATTGGCCCTGCGGCTTGCCTCTGTGGTGACAGGCTCCCGGTTTTCGACGCCTAAAAGGCTCCAGGTGCCGCTGGAAAGGGTGACGCCCTCCTCGTCCAGGGCAGGGACAGCCAGAAAGGCGGAGCCTGTGTCATGGGTGGCGGGCAGCACCACCTGGCAGTTAAACCCCGCGGCCTGCTGTATCTCCGGCAGCAGCCCCCCTAAAACCGTCCCCGGCATGCGCGGCTCTCCGAAAATATGGGGAGGCAGGCCCAGCCTTTCCAGCAGTTCCCTGTCCCAGGTTTTCTCCCGGGCATTTATCAGGGACGTGGTGGTGGCGTTGGTATATTCGTTTTCCATCACCCCTGTCAGCCGGTAGTGGAGGTAGTCCGGCACCATCAGAAAGCGGCTGGCCTTTTGGAAAGTGCCCGGCTGTTCCTTTTGCAGGGCCGCAAGCTGGTAGATGGTGTTAATTTCCATGCGCTGTATCCCTGTCCGGGCATACAGCTCCTCCGGCGGGATAAGCCTGTCCAGCTCCTCCGGCAGCCCCCGGGTGCGGCTGTCCCGGTAGGCCACCGGGTCTGTTAAAGGCGCGCCGTCCCTGCCCACCAGCAGGAAATCCAGCGCCCAGGTGTCAATGCCCATGGCACAGGGGATTTTCCCCGCCTTGGCGCAGGCCCGCATCCCTTCTAAGACATGGGAGAACAGGGCCTCCATGTCCCAGCAGAGTCTGCCGCCCCTTTTGTGCAGCTTGTTTTCAAAGCGGTATACCTCCTCCAGCCGGATTTTCCCTTCCTCCAGCCATCCCAGGATATGCCTGCCCGAGGAAGCGCCGATGTCCACTGCCAGATAAAGCTTGTTTTCCATAGGCTATGGCTCCTTTCTGCCTATCACTATACCGCAAAAGGCATAAAAAAGTAAGGACGTGTTTTAAAACTTATACGTCCTTACTTTGCAGGGGCTTTTCCGCCCGGTATTCTTTGGGCGACATCCCATAGTCCTCCCGGAACCGCCTGTAAAAATAGCTGCTGTTTTCATAGCCCACCGCCGCGATGATATCCTCCACTGGCAGGGAGGTTTCCGCCAAAAGCTGGGCCGCCTTTTTCAGGCGCTTTTCCCGCAGCAGCTCTTTAAAGGTGCGCCCGGTTGCCTGCCGCACAGCGGAGCTTAAATAAGACAGGGACACATGGCGTTCCTGTGCCAGGCGGGTTAAATCCGCCTCCCGGTAGTTTTCCTCAATTTCCCGCAGGGCCGCCAGCACCATGCCCCCGGGCAGATCCCCCCGGGAGGAGAGGGTTTCCACATGGTTTAAAAGCTGCAAAAGCAGCAGGCCCATGGTGGCCTGGGTGATGCGGCCGGCGTTCTGCTGGGGACAGGCCAGACTCCACAAAAGGTTTTCCACCAGGTTCTGTACCTGGGGAGCCTTTGCCACCTTGAAGTGCAGGCAGCTTATTTCCCCGCCGCCCCGGCGCAGGCCCTCCAGCAGGAAGCGGGCCAGCACGTTGTCTGTGCCGATAAGCTCCAGGGCATAGTCGAAAAAAGGGGGGAGCACGATGAAGTTTACGCCCACGTCCTCCAGGCCTGCCCGGGCCACCTGGTGCCGGGCGTGCTGGTTGAGGAACAGAAGCTCTCCCGCCCCCAGGGTCAGGGAGGGGCCGCCGTTTACGGTGTGTACCGTCTGCCCGCTGCACATGTACATGATTTCAATGTAATTGTGGGCATGCTCCGGGAAAGCCGTAAACCGGGTGTGGGGCCGCACGGTGATAAGCCTGCCCCGGCTTAAAAGCTTCTCCCTGTCCACAGTGAATTCCCGCCGAGAGGTGTAAAGCTCCCGTTCCAGCGCCCCGCCTGCCAGCAGCCGCTCCTCCTCGGGGGTCACCCGGCGCAGTTGCTCCATCAATTCTTCACGCATAAGGTCGCCTCCGGCGGACAAGGGAACTTTTTTCAGGAAAAAGTTCCCTTGCAATCTTCAAAAACCTTACTGTCTCCTGCCTCCCTGGGTCAAGCCAGCGGGAGCAGGTAAAAATAAAAGAAAAATTAGAAAATTTGAAAACGCAAAAGTTTCGTCCACCTTTTCAAAGGTGGTGGGGTTCTTAGGGGTGAAACCCCTAAGCCGTCGGAGACATAAAGCACCCTTAGGTGTGGATGTCCAGCAGCTTCTGCTTCAGCTCGCCCTCCAGCCGGCCGATTTCCGCCTCGGCGGCCCGGCGCTTTGCCCGGCCCTCGTCCTGGATTTTCACCACCTCGTCCAGGGTCTGGATAAGGGACTGGTTTGTCATGCGCAGGGTTTCCATGTCCACAATGCCCCGCTCCGACTCCCGGGCTGTCTCGATGGTGCTGATTTTCAGCTTCTCCGCGTTCCGGCGCAGCAGCTCGTTCGTCATGTCCGTCACTTCCCGCTGGGCCTTCACCGCCTGCTCGGAGTGGGCCACGCCCAAGGCCAGCACCATCTGGCTCTTCCACAGGGGGATGGTGTTCACCAGGGTGGACTGGATTTTCTCCGTCATCAGCTTGTCGTTGTTCTGCACAAGCCGTATCTGGGGGGACATCTGCACGCTCACCATGCGGGTAAGCTCCAGATCGTGGAGCTTCTTTTCAAAGTTGTCGCACTGCTGGGCAAAGTCGTTGGCCGCCTGGGCGTCCTCCGCAAGGCCTGTGCGCTGGGCCTTGGCCTTTAATTCTTCCAGGGTGGTGGCCCGCTCCTTCTGCAGCTTCTTTTTGCCGGCAATGATGTACATGGAAAGCTCTTTGTGGTAGTTCAGGTTCATCTCATAAAGCTTGTCCAGCATCACAACGTCCTTCATAAGCTGCACCTGATGGGCCTCCAGGGCAGCAGCAATTTTATTCACGTTGGTTTCAGCGGAGTCATACCGGGCCTTCATGGCGGTTATTTTGTTGCTTGTGTTTTTAAAGAAGCCGAAAAAGCCTTTTTTCTCCTCCTCGTCAATGTCAAAGCCCTTCAGCTCCACCACCAGATGGGAAATCTGATCCCCCACCTCGCCCAGATCCTTGGTGCGCACGTTGTTCAGCGCCGTGTCGGAAAAGGACGCGATTTTCTTCTGGGCCGCGGAGCCGTATTGCAGCACCATGGTGCTGTTCTGCAAATCTATCTTTTCAGAAAACTCCTCCACCACCTTCTGCTCCTCCGGGGTGAGCGCGCTTTCGTCCAAAGTGGTGGCCTCCGGCTTCTTTTCCTCCAGCGGCGCTTCCTGCTCCAGGGTCAGGGCCGGGGGTTCCAGGCCCTCCAGAGTCAGGGCGGGTATGCCCGGGGCCTCCTGCTCCAGGGCCAGCTTCTGTTCGTTTTCCATGTGGCGTCCCTCCTCAAAAAATGTGTGCAAAAAGATATAAGAAATGCAGAAGCTGTACCGGGAAACTTTATGGGATAGCCTGCTGGTACAGCTTCATAAAAGCGCTGGGATCCGTTTGAAATCCTGCCGCCTTACAGGGAAGGCTTTGTTTTGTCCTCCACAAACCCCTCCTGCTCCAGCATGGACTCAAACACTGTAATGTCGGCGGAAATGTCCATGGCCTCGTCGGTGAAAAGGGAGTCGAGCTGCTTTTCAAAGGCGTCGGCTACCGTATGCATCATGCCCGCGATGTTGAACATGGTAGAGGTGATGTTTTCTCCCTTTACAGACTGCCGGGAAAGCCGCTCATAGCTGCCTAAAAGCTTCAGGGTGGTGGGCAGGTAATAGTTCATAAATTTGCGGATTTGCGGGGCTTTGCCTGGGTGGTCGGCAATATAGGCGAAAATATCGGCGGAAGCCCGTTCCATGCGGTCAATATCCTCAGACAAAGCCTCGTCGGGAATGGCGTCGTTTGCCGCCCGCAGCTTCCTGAGATACCCGTTGCCCTCGTCGATAATCTTATCCACCTCCGGGTTCCCGGTGCGGGAGGGCTTCGCCTCCTCCTGGGGCTTTTCCGGTTCTTTGGGCTTTACAGGCTCCGGCTCCACAGGCACAAATTCCTTTTTGCCCTTGAAAAGCGCGGCAGAACCCAGAAACACCAGCACCAGCACCAGGGCAAATATGCCGAAGTGAAACATGTTATACATGGGGAACATCTGGGAATAGAGCACTGCCGCCGCCCCTGTAATGTAGAACTTGGCGGGGCTGCCCCGGCGCACCACCTTCATAGGGGGCATTTTCGGCGCGGGGGCCGGGGTGACGCCTCCCGGGCGGCGGGCGGGCTGGGGGGCCGGCCTGGGAGCGGTCTGCCAGGTTTGGCCCTTTGGCTTCTGGTATGCCTGCTGCCGGTATCCTGGGGGCACCTTATTGGTAGGAGGCGGCGTTTGCTGGGGGGGCTGTTTATAGACGTGCTGCTGCCGGTATCCCGGCGGCACCTTGTTGGTGGGAGGAGGGGCCGGGCGGGGCTGGGCGCCTGGGTTTCCATAAGGATGGCGGGCGCCCCCCTTCATGCCGGCGGCAAAGCCGTTTATGGCCCCGTCAATGCCGGCGGCGGCGCGGCCCAGGCCCTCTGCCAGCTTGTCGGCCCCTGCCCCGGTGAGCTTTCTATACATCTGGGAGGCACGGTATTCCTCCTCCAACGGCCTGTTTCCATATTGGTTCATACGCATCGCCATGCGGTATAAGGGCCGCGCCCGTACCGCTCCTTTCTCTCATTCGTTATGTACCTGCCCGGGGCGCCCCGGGTTCCGTTCCTTTTTATTCAGAGTATCTAAATCCCCACTTTTATTTTACGTGGAAATCGACTTTCTGTCAACCTGGTATAGCCATTCCGTTTGAAAATATCTTTTCCAGGCAAAGGGATATCCTGCCGCTGGTTCCTTATTAGAATGATGAACAAACTGTGAATAATGGGAATTTGCGGCGAAAAACCCGCATTTTGTAAACTGTTTGTAATATTTTGTAACCTATTGTCATTTTTGCGGGAGAGCGGGCAAAGCGCCAGAGGCTGTTTGAAAACAGCCTCTAAAGGGAATAGGGGTTCCCCACCAGGGGATACAGCTTTTTCACCATATCCCCCTGGGCAATGCCTGCTGTAAAAGCTGTGGCGCAGCCTGCCGCCACGCCCCAGCGCAAAGCGCCCTCCCCGGTGCCATGGAGGCTCCAGCCGTACAGGAACCCTGCCACCAGGGAATCCCCGGCCCCTACGGCGGAAACAGCCTCTCCCCGGGCGGCCCGGCAGAAAAGCCGCCTGCCGGTGCTGTCTGCCAGCAGCGCCCCCTTTTCGCCCATAGACACCACCACGTTCTGGGCGCCCATTTCCCGCAGCATCCCGGCATATTCGGCGGCCTGGGAAACTGTGGCGATTTCCACCTGGAAAAGCTCCTCCAGCTCCTGCAGGTTGGGCTTTATCAGGAAGGGCCTGCGGCAGAGGACGGCTTTCAGGGCCTCCCCGGAGGCGTCCACCACTGTAAGAACGCCTTTCTCTGCGGCCTGCCCCAGCAGCCGGACATAGATATCCCTTGGCAGGGAGGCGGGCACGCTGCCCGCCAGCACCAGCCCGTCCCCAGGCCCCAGTGCCGCGCACTTCTCTTCCAGCTTTTCCAGAAAGGGCAGAGGGATTTCCGGGCCGTCCCCGTTCAGTTCGGTAACCCCGCCGTCCCCGCCCAGCAGCTTGAGGTTGATGCGGGTGCAGCCCGCGGGCAGGGGGAGGAAGTCTGTTTTGCAGCCCTGGGCCGCAAGCTGCCGCTCTACCTCCTGGCCGGTAAAGCCTCCCAGAAAGCCCAGGGCGCAGTTCTCCACCCCCAGGGAGGTGAGCAGCAGGGACACGTTGATCCCCTTGCCGCCGGCGATAAAGTCCCCCTGCCCATAGCGGGCCGCCCCACCGGAAGCCGGGGCGGCAGGGGCAGAGAGATCCAGGGCGGGGTTGAGGGTTACCGTATATACCATAATAAAGTCACGTCCTTACAACATTCTTAAAGGATTCTATCAATTTGTAAAAATTTTTTTCCTGCCCGCATAATCCCTGCCTGGCCGGGGCAGGCTATAGAGTGTTTCAAAACTCTATTTTGTACAGAAAGGGTCATGACCATGAAAGGTATGTGTAAAAAAATTCTGGGGGCGCTTGCGCTGTGCGCCCTTCTGGCCGTAAGCCTTACAGCCTGCGGCAACGGCAAGGTGGGCAGCGACGTTTCCAGCGCTGTGTCCAAGGCCGGCAGCGCTATCAGCAGCACTGCCAGCAAGGCAGGCTCCAAGCTGGAGGAAGCAGTGGATCCGGACAGCTCCAGCAGGGCGGACAGCAGCATGGAGTCCACAAAGGACATCAGCAGCCGCCCGGACAGCGAAGCTGCTGAATAAAACACTGGCTCTTGGCCCGGGGACACAAAATCCCCGGGCCTCTACATAACGATTCAGATAAAACTTTTTTAGAAAGCCTGTTGCCAAAGCCTGTCCTTCTGCGTCTAATGGACGGAAGGGGGGAGGGGCAGCTTATAGGCCAGCAGCATGTCCTTGTCCTCCCGGGGCACCCGGTAAGATTCCCGTATTTTCTGGATGCTTTTGTTCTGGGTGAAGGGGGGCAGGGTGCGGCGGGCCAAAAGGGGCAGGGTTTCGGCGGGGAACTTTACATAACACACCGACACTGCCCAGGCCACTGCCATGCGGACGTAATACTGGGGCTGGCCCATGCCCTCCAGCAGGGACAGGCCCTCCGCGATTTTGTCCTCTGCGGCAAAGTGGGAGAGGAACATCACCACAGCAAAGCGGGCGGAAAACTCCTCCTCCGACTGGAACAGGGGCAGCAGGAACTGCCACATGGCCTCCCGTTCCTCCGGCTTTTTCAGCTTAAAAGAGCTGCAGAAGCAGTCGCACACAGCCCAGTTGTCAATGAAGGGCAGGAAACCTTCCACCAGGGGCAGGCGCCCCTCCATGGGCAGCTTCATGCCCGCGATAACCATCCCCCGCACCATGCACTCTTCATAAGAGGCCGGAAGGCTTGCCGCTAAAAAGCCCAGGGGGTCGCCTTTGGTGATTTTTTTGGCAATGGCCCGCATGACGGGCACCCGCACCCCGTAAGTCATCTGTCTGCCAGGGATAAGGCCCTCGTGAAACGCTTTATACTGGGGGTCTGCCTGGGCGGCAAGCTCCTGCAGCACTTTCTGGTAGTCCTCCTGGGTGAAAGCCATAGCCTGTCCTCCTCACTGGCCTGTTTCCTGCCCTGCCAGGCGCTCTATCAGGGCCAGGAGGTTTGGGATGGACTGGGACTTGTCAAACTCCCGGCAGTTTTCCCGCATGGCGGAAAGCCGCTGCTTTTCCTGGAGCAGGGCGGAGATTTCCCCGGCAAAGTCCCCGTCCTTCTGCACCCGCACGCACATGTCGTGGGTGAGGAGGAAGTTGGCGTTGTCCTCCTCCTGGCCGGGGATGGCGTCGAACACAGCCATGGGCAGGTTGCAGGCTAAAGCCTCGGAGACAGTGAGGCCCCCGGGCTTTGTCACCAACAGGTCGGCGGCGTGCATGTATTTCTCCACTTCGTCTGTAAAATACAGCAGGCGGGTGGGCACCTGGCTTTCCTGGGCAACCTCTTTTTCAAAGGCCTCGTAAAGCTTCTTGTTGCGCCCGGTGATAACGATAATCTGCATGGGCACGCTGGTGGCAGCCAGCTCCCGGTACAGCCGGATGATGTTGTTCACCCCGAAGCTGCCTGCCATAAACAGCAGGGTGGGTGTTTCCGGGCTGAGGTTTAGCTGGCGCAGCAGCATGGCCTGGTCGCTTTTGTCAAAGAACACCCCGTGTACCGGGATGCCAAAGGGATATACTTTTTCTTCCGGCACGCCGAAAGCGGCAAGCTCCGGCAGCATGTGGCTGCCTGCCACCACATAGGCGTCCACCTCTTTGGCGATATAGGCCCGGTGTGCGCCGTAATCGGTGATGATGCAGATGAGGGGGGCCTTCACAAGGCCGTCTGCCTTCAGGGCTGCCGCCATTTCTGTGGCAAAGGGGTGGGTGGTGATGATGGCGTCTGGCCCATAGGCCTCAATGGCGGGGTAGAGCAGGCGGCTGAACAGGCCGCTGAGCTTGGGCACCAGGTCGGAAAAACGGCTGTTCTTGTTGGTACGCTTGTAAAGGTGGCCGAAAAGGGCCGGGGCCTTTTTGGCCATAAACAGGTAGCTGTCGCACACCGTCTTGTCCAGCAGGCGGCCTACGGCCTTTAAGGTGTCCACGATGGTAACATCATAAGGGGTGTTGTCCCGGATGTACTGTTCTATGGCGTTTGCCGTGCGGATGTGGCCCCCGCCGGTAGCAGCCGTTAAGAGCATGATTTTCATAGTTTTATATCCCTCGCAAAAGTTAAGGCTTCCTTTTGAAAAAGCGCGGGCGCCATCTTCTGGCCCCTTGGGCGCCTGGGGTTCAGCCGCCTTGCCCTGCGCGAAATCCGTCACTTCCTCTGTTTTCAAAACAAGCCCTGAAAATTTATTACAAACATTGTAACATACACCCCGAAAAAATTCCAGTTTTTTAATCAAATTGAAACCATTTCCCCGTTTACTTTTCCCCGGGCAGACGGTATAATAAGAATGGCGCTTGCGCTGCCCGGCTTTTTTGTTTCCTGAAACTGCGGCAGGCTGCGCGGCGCAAATGCGAAAAGCGGGAAAGCCGCTCTCACGCAGCAAAAGCCCTCTGCGGGCATGGGAATGGAAGGGTTTTCTTTGGAAGCCTTGTTTGGAAGCGTGGGAAGCTAACGCAGGGGAGCGGCAGGACGATAAAACGGTAAAAAGCACGGCGCAGGCCGGCAGAGAGGATGGTAAAAGCATGAAGCATTTTTGGAAATACGCGGTGGTGGCCGGGGCGGCCTCCCTGCTTTTGATTACAGGGCTGGGGGCCTGCTCCAAGCCGGAGGAGGATACTTCTTCCCTGCTTTCCTCAGCGGCGGAGGACGCCTCCTTGTTCCCAGCGGGCACCACCATGGGCGGGCGGAATATTGGCGGGAAAACCCTGGACGAGGCCCTGGATATCTCGAAGAAAGCCCTGGAGGAGGCGGTGAACAGCCTGGAAATCAGCGTGAAGTTCAAGGATGACACCATCCTGCTGCAAAAGGGGGATTTCGTTATCCAGGACGTGCTGGAAAAAGAGCTGCCAAAGCTTTTGGAAAACCGCAGCCCCCAGGAATATGCCCTGCCCTATGTGGCGGATTTGTCCCCCAGCGGCAGGCAGAAGCTGGAGGACGCGGCAAAAACCTGCTATGTAGAGGCCAAGGACGCCACAGTGGAAAGCTATAACGGGGAAAAGTTCTCCTTCACCCAGGAGCAGGCCGGCGTCAGGGTGGACATGGCCGCTACCCTGAAAAGCGTGCGGCAGCTTCTCTCCCAGAAGCATGACGGGGATATCCAGGCGGCGTTCCTGGAGACAAAGCCCAAGCTGACCCAAAGCTATTTAAACGAAAACTTTAAGCTCCTTTCCACCTATTCCACCACCTCCACCAACACGGAAAACGGCAACAGCAACATGCGCCTGGCCCTTTCCCATGTAAACGGCACGGTTTTGGAGCCGGAGCAGGAATTTTCCTACAACACAGCCCTGGGCGACAGCACAGACCCATCCCGGGGGTGGCTGCCTGCCGGAGGCATTAACGGCGGGGTGCTGGTGCAGATGTATGGCGGCGGCATCTGCCAGGGTTCCACCACCCTGTATAATGCCGCGCTGCTGGCGGGCATGGAAATTACGGCCCGGGAATGCCACAGCATGCCCTCTTCCTACTGTCCCATTGGCCTGGACGCTACGGTGGACTATGGGAACATTGACTTTAAATTTAAAAACCCCCTGGACGCCCCGGTGTATATTGCCGCCTGGATGGACAATGTGGATCTCCACGTAAGCTTCTTCGGGGTGTTCCCCAAGGAGTGGGATAAAATCAGCGTTTCCTCTGAGCAGACCGGCTCTTCCGGCCCTCTTTCCGAGGTAAGCTTTGTGGTGGACGCGGGCCTTGCCAAGGGGGCCTATAAGCGCAAGACCTCCGGGAACAACGGCTATTCCGCCAAGGCATACCGCACGTTCCTGAAGGGCGACGCCACTGTGCGCACAGAAGAACTGCCCTCTTCCTACTATCCGCCTACAGGCAAGGTGTTCATCATTGGGGAGGGCACAGACACTAGCAAGATAGACACCGGCAAGGAGGAGGGCAATACCCTGCCCTCGCCCTCGCCCTCTCCCAAGCCCTCTGTTTCTCCCAGCCCCACGCCCACCATTAAGCCCAGCGAGCCTACGCCTCCTCCGGTTACCCCGCCTCCTGTCACGCCTCCACCGGTAACCCCGCCCCCGGTTACGCCGGATCCTGTGCCCAGCTTTAACCCGGAGCCGCCTGTGTCCCAGCCCCCTGAAGGCGGGTCAGGAGAGGGCAGCGGCGTGCCCCAGGGATTCTTGGATTAGCGCGTATTGCAAAAGCCCGGGGCTTTCCGTACAAGAACGGCAGAAGAAGGAAGGTATCCCCTCGCCCGGTCGGCGGGGGGATACCCCTGTGAATATAGGAAGAAAGGAGCGGTACAGGACAGAAAAGGCTGCTTTGCAGGCGCCTGTACCCAGTGGCAATGAAGATGAAAGACGGATTTTTCCGGGTGGCGGCCGCCACCCCGGCTGTGCAGGTTGCAGACGTGGACTTTAACAGGCAGGGCATTTTGGAGCTGATTGGAAAAGCGGCGGGGGAGGGCTGCGGGGCTGTGTGCTTCCCGGAGCTTTCCCTCACAGGATATACCTGCGGCGATCTTTTTCGGGAGCGCACCCTTCTGGCAGCGGCAGAGCGTGGCCTTGCCCGCCTGCTGGAGGACACAAGGGAGTTGGACATCCTCTGCGCCGTGGGGGTGCCTGTGGCCTTGGAGGGTGCTTTGTATAACTGCGGGGCTGTGTTCCACCGGGGCAGGCTTTTGGGGCTTATTGCCAAGGAGAGCATTCCCAATTACAGCGAGTTTTACGAAATGCGGTATTTCACTCCTGCCTGCCCGCCCAGGGAGGTTTTCTTTGCCGGACAGCAGACTGTGCTGGGCAAGGGGCTTTTGTTCCCCTGCGAGAATGTGGAGGGGCTGTGCGTGGCCGGGGAAATCTGCGAGGACTTGTGGGGCGTTGTGCCGCCAAGCGCCAAGCTGGCCCAAAACGGCGCCACCCTGCTTTTCAACCTCTCCTGCAGCGACGAAACCATTGGCAAGGCGGAATACCGCCGGGATTTAGTGAAAATGTGGTCGGGCCATCTGCTGGGGGCCTATGTATACGCGGACGCGGGGCCGGGGGAATCCACCACGGACATGGTGTTCGCAGGGCATGACATCCTTGCGGAAAACGGCACTGTGCTACAGGAAAGCAGCCTGTTTTCCAGAGGGCTGGTTATAGGGGAAATTGACCTGGAACGCCTTTTGCAGGAGCGGCTGCGGATGAATACCTGGCAGCCCCGGCAGGACAGGGACGTGGTGCGCATTCCCTTTGCCTATAAGGCGGAAACCCTGGAAAGCTTTGTGCCCCGGCGGGATTTCTCCCGGTTCCCTTTTGTGCCTGAGGACAAGGCATGGCTTTCCGACCGCTGCCGGCTGATTCTCACTATGCAGAGCCAGGGCCTTGCCACCCGGCTTTCCCACATCCATGGCAGCAAGGTGGTAGTGGGCCTTTCCGGGGGGCTGGATTCCACCCTGGCCCTGCTGGTGTGCGTCCGGGCCTTTGACAGCCTGGGCCTTGACCGCAAGGGGATTCTGGCGGTGTCCATGCCCTGCTTTGGCACCACAGGCCGCACCAAAAGCAATGCCCAGCGCATTGCCGAGGAGCTGGAGGTGGAGTTCCGGGAAATCAGCATTGAGAAGGCGGTTTCCCAGCACTTTGCGGACATTGGGCAGAACCCGGAAACCCTGGACGTTACCTTTGAAAATGCCCAGGCCCGGGAGCGCACCCAGGTGCTGATGGATTTAGCCAACCAGCGGGGGGCGCTGGTGATTGGCACAGGGGATTTGTCCGAGCTTGCCCTGGGCTGGGCCACCTACAATGGCGACCACATGTCCATGTACGGCGTGAATGGTTCCATTCCCAAAACCCTGGTGCGCCATCTGGTGCGCCACGAGGCGGAGCACTGCCCGGAGACGGAAAGCGGGAAGCGCCTGCAAAAGGCCCTGCTGGACGTGCTGGACACCCCGGTAAGCCCAGAGCTGCTGCCTCCCAAGGACGGGGAAATCGCCCAGAAAACGGAAGAGCTGGTAGGGCCTTATGAGCTGCACGACTTTTTCCTTTTCTACATCCTGCGCTATGGCTTTTGCCCCGGGAAAATTTATAGGATGGCCTGCCGGGCTTTCCAGGGGGAATACAGCCCCGCTGTTGTCAAAAAGTGGCTTGTCTCCTTCTACCGCCGGTTTTTCTCCCAGCAGTTTAAGCGATCCTGCCTGCCGGACGGGCCAAAGGTGGGTTCTGTCACCCTGTCCCCCCGGGGAGACTTCCGGATGCCCAGCGACGCCTGCGCCGCCCTCTGGCTGGAAGAAGCAGAGAGGCTGTAAAGATTCCAGGAAATCGGGCAGCGGTTATTCCCTGGTGGATAAAAGAGAATTGCAGACTCCCCTGGAAAATTGTACCGCCCCAGGTTGTGCAGACAGCACAAACAGGCCCCTGGGTAGGAAGTATGAAGATTTAAGCGGAGAGGCGTCGCGCAAGCGGTGCTTCTCCAGTTTTTAACTGGATGCGCTCGTGATTGTAGAAATAAATGAAATCGCCAATTAATTCTCTGGCCAACTGAAAAGTCTTGGTTTTCTGCCGATAGATGCATTCAGTTTTCAGAATGGAGAAAAAATTCTCAGCCATTGCATTATCGTAGCAGTTTCCACGTCTTGACATAGAGGGCGTAATGCCGTATTCTTTGGTTAGGTTGAAGTATGCTTGCGAGGTGTACTGGATCAGTCGATCATTTTTTGCGGACAGTTCAATACATACCATCCTTTTCTGTTCCCTGTTCCTGCGTTTGCTCTCGTTTGACTTCTCCCTCTGTATCCTCTTGGCACAAGCAGGACAATACTTCGATATTCCAGAGCCAGGGACATATTCAACGCCGCACACCGTACAGTGTTTGGCGGGCAACGCTGTCCACCGTTTCGTGGGTGTGATATGTAATTCACCGACAAAGACGATGAATTTATAATAAAGATTTTGCAATTTCCAGCTCTAACCTTATGTAACTCGGCAAATGGTGGCAAAGCCTTGATTTTCAGGCGTTTCCGCCATTTGCCGTTTGGGAGAGTTATTCGCATATCTCGGCGTATCCCGGCGTGACTTTGCGCTGAAACGTAGTACGGAAGTAGTAAAAGCGGCCTGCCGCTTTCTTTTTACTTCTTTACTACTCACTACGCGGCCAGCCGCTCCATCTCCGCCTTTACGGAACAGGCGTCAACATGGGTGTAATAGTCCGGCGTCATGGTGATGTTGGCGTGGCCCATGATGTACTGCAACGCCTTGGGGTTCATACCGGCGTTTGCCATGTGGGTACAGAACGTGTGCCCTTACGGTATAATAAGGACAAATCGAAAAACCCAGTGATATCAAGGGTTTTCAGGTTTGTCCTTATTCTTTTTCCAGTAAAAAAGGGGCAGAAAATGGCTCTTAAAAGAGGGGTGGAAAACAGCGGCGTTATATGAACGACAAACTTTCAACAGTCAAAAAGAGGGATAAAAATATGTGCAAAACAACAAAAATTATTGCCGTCTGCAACCAAAAGGGCGGCGTGGGCAAAACCGTCACCACAGTAAACCTGGGCATCGGCTTAGCCCGCCAAGGCAAACGCGTCCTGCTGGTGGACGTTGACCCACAAGGGTGAGCGAGCGCCGGTGGCGCTCTGGTGCGAACTGACCGAGCCGGCAGGCGAGACCGCTTACCGCAAGCCTTGGCTTCCACCAGCCAGACCGGATCGAGAAAACGGTTTCTACTGTGCTGGGTGAGATCGTCCAGCAAAAGCCTTTTAACCCTGCGGACTACATACTGCACCAGGACGAAGGGGTTGACCTGCTGCCCGCCAACATCGACCTTGCCATGGTGGAAATGAACCTGGTGGGCGTCATGGGCCGGGAAACGGTTCTGCGGGAGCTTCTGGAAGCTGTGCGCGGCCAGTACGATTACATCCTGTTGGACTGCTGCCCGTCCTTGGGCACCCTCACCGCCAACGCCTTAACAGCGGCGGACGAAGTGATTATCCCCATGCTGGCCCACTATCTGTCCATTAAGGGCCTGGAGCAGCTTCTAGCCACCATCGGGCTGGTGCGGCGCAAATTCAATCCCAGCCTGCAAATCTCCGGCATCCTTATCACTATGGCAAATATGCGCACCGCTTATTCCCGGGACATTGTAGCCCTGCTGCGGGAGAGTTATGGGGACAAGCTGCGTATCTTTGACACCATCATCCCCGAATCCATCCGGGCCGCGGAAACCAGCGCGGAGGGCAAGAGTATATATTTACACGACCCTATAGGCAAGGTTTCCGCCGCCTATCCACAGCCATTTCCTATGTGCTGATTCCGCTGTCACTCGTCCTTGCAGGCGGCCTATCAGAAATATGGCCTGCGTTTGTTCTGCCGCTGGCCAGCGGCGGGATGCTCATGATAGCTCTTGTGGTTCTGTGGGCTGTAGAGCGGTGGAATGGGAATAATCAGAAAAAACATGTTCGGATTTCAAATCAAGAGACGCCTCATTGAAAATCGTGTCAAAATTACATTTCTTTGTTAAGCAGCGCAGATTTTGAGGTGGGACGCAAAATGCGGCCCACCTCGCCATGCTGCCCTTGTCAAATTGATATTCCCCCCACTACCCGCTGAGCAGCCTGCACCTTTGTTATGCGTTGTTCCATCGCCATACGTTCTAAGGCCCGGTGGGCTTCCGGCTCTGTAAAGCCCTTCTTATCTATCAGCACCCACTTAGCCCGGTCAATCATCTGCAACTCCCGGATCTTCTCTTCTACCGCAACCTGCCTGCGGCCCCGTGCCCGCAGCCGTTCCCGCATAGCGCAGAGGGCTTGCAGGCTGTGTGAAGCCAGAAGCCGGCTGCTGGGTTTATGCAGTGTGATTACCCCGCTCTGCTGGGCCTGGGCAGCGGTTTCCTCGTAGACCCCCGCCGGAACCAACAGCAGGACCCCGGCTTCTGTTTCGGCGCACAGATCCTCCGCTAAAGGCAGGCCTGGGCCATCGGGCAGGGGGGAATTGATGAGAACCAGATCAAACCCCCGCTCCAGCAGCTTCCGCCTTGCTTCAGCACAGCTGCGGGCAACGCAAACCGGGTTAAAGGAACCTGGAGGCAGAAGAGGGGACAGGCTTTCCCGGAAGCGGTCGCCTGGGGAGACAATAAGTACACTATAAGGCTCCGGTTCGAATACCATATGCTTACACCTGCCCTCGTACCAGAGCTGCCATGAGCCGGTACGGGTTCTGCCAGCCCTTTTGGGGCACGGCTTCCCGCACGTTAGCCCCCTGGGTTATGAAGAGCCGGGGAGGATGGGGGAATTCTGCAAAAAGCCCGTTTTGGTCTGCCATTGTGCGTACCACTGCCTGAAAAGTTACCATGTTGTCCGCAGCCTTTAGAGGGCCTGCGCCCTGGTAGCGGATCAGGTTCCTTCCTGGCCCCGCCCCGTGGTGGGAGCTTTCCGGCTGGATGCCCATCTGCTCCAGGGTTAGGCAGATGGCCCGGCGCACATTCTCCCCGCGGTCTGTGGGGGCTATGTCCAGATACCCGGCTTCGTCCTGGGGTTCAGTTGTGGGGCGGCCCTGCTCGTCCAGTTTGTACAGGGCAAAAAGCATCTCTGCCGCTACAGTACACTCCATCTGCTGTGCAAGCTCTTTCAGCTGCCACCGGATATCCTGGGGGTGGGGCGTACCGTCCAGGGCCACCAGATCGCAGAACATATGCACCACCCGCCCGTGCTGGGGCCGCCAGGGCATTTGCAGCAAAGTTGTGGGGTCTGGGCGCAAAAGCACAGGCCCTGCTCCAAAACCCGGCAACTCGCGGCCATCTACCGGAATGCCTTGGGAGAACGCCCGGGGAAGCGTCTCCGGCATAACGGCCAGATTCTTCTGGCGCCCTTCGGTATCACAGAACGCCAAACGGATAAATTTCACATCTTCGCTTTTCACATAACACAATACATCGTCTTGGGTAAATTCCATAGGCATCCTCCTGTCAATTGGCTACATACATCTGCCGGTACGGATTCCGGCTGTCCGGGACCGCCAGGGTAAAGGGGGCGTTTAGAATAAACGCCAGGTCTTTGCCGAAGCGGCGGCAGAATTCTTCTAAATATGGCCGCACGGCATCCAGGTCTTGGGGAGATGCCGGAAGGGCCGTCACCTGGCCGGGGAAAAGGAGTTCTTCCGGTCGGCACCGCAGCAGCACCTTGCCGCCATGCATGCCCGTACAAGGGAAGTTCCCGGCAATGGGGCCTGAACCCGTCAGCCCCAGCACCAAGATCACCCCGCCAGCCTGGTACTCCCCCAGGAAGCTGCCGGCCCGGCCGCCGATGACCATTACCGGCACCTTGTCCTGGTACTCCTTCATATGCACCCCAGCCCGGTAGCCCGCCGAGCCTTCCACATAGATTTCCCCGCCCCGCATGGCGTATCCTACCGTATCGCCCACATCCCCGTGGATCACAATGGTGCCGGCATTCATGGTGTCGCCTACAGCGTCTTGGGCGTTTGCGCACACTTCTATCTCACCGCCGTTGAGGTAGGCCCCCAGGGCGTTTCCCGGTATGCCTGTAACACGAATTTTCTTTCCGTGCATCCCCGCCCCGATAAACCGCTGCCCCAGGCATCCCACAACCTCTACCGGGCCGGGGTGCGCTTGGATCTGCCTGCCCAGCCCGGCCGCGTCTAAGCCTTGGGCCATTATTTTATAGGCCATTATACCGCGCCTCCTTTACTTTGCGCAGGGATCATTCCCCCGCGTGGGCTACGCCCAAAATCTCCAGTTCCTTTGCCGTTAGCCCAATGCCCCGCAGCATCAAACGGTTGCCCCGCAGGGCCTCTATAGAATTGATGCCCATGCCGCCCAGCATTTCCATAATCTCGTGGTTCCAGGCGGTCATTAGGTTTACCAGGCGTTTCGCCCCCTCTTTGGGGTCTAAACGGGCCACCAGTTCCGGCCTTTGGGTGGCAATGCCCCAGTTGCACATACCCGTCTGGCAGGTACGGCACAGATGGCAGCCCAGCGCCAGCAGCGCCGCCGTTGCAATATAAACCGCATCTGCGCCCAGGGCGATAGCTTTAGCCACATCTGCCGAGGAGCGTATGCTCCCTCCGGCGATGATGCCTACCTGGTTCCGTATCCCCTCATCCCGCAGGCGTTGGTCTACCGCCGCCAGGGCCAGCTCAATGGGGATGCCCACATTGTCCCGTATTCGGGTGGGGGCGGCGCCTGTACCGCCCCGGAAGCCGTCTATGGCGATAATGTCTGCGCCGCTGCGGGCAATGCCGCTGGCAATAGCCGCGATGTTGTGCACAGCCGCCACCTTCACAATGACGGGCTTTTTGTGATGGGTGGACTGCTTTAAGGAATACACCAGCTGGCGCAGATCCTCAATGGAATAAATATCGTGATGGGGGGCCGGGGAGATAGCATCGCTGCCCTCGGGTATCATGCGGGTGCGGGAAATATCGGCCCCCACCTTTGTCCCGGGCAGATGCCCTCCAATGCCTGGTTTGGCCCCCTGCCCCATCTTGATTTCAATGGCCGCCCCGGCGTTTAAGTACCCTTCGTGCACCCCAAACCGCCCTGACGCCACCTGCACAATGGTATTAGGGCTGTAAGCGTAAAAATCTTCATGCAGGCCGCCTTCGCCGGTATTATAGTAGACGCCCAGTTCCTCTGCCGCCCGGGCCAGGGCCTCGTGGGCGTTATAGCTGACAGAGCCGTAACTCATAGCTGAAAACAGCATGGGCATAGCAAGCTTCAGCTGGGGCGGCAGCTCACAGGTAAAGCGGCCGTCCGGCCCGCGCTGGGGCTTGTCCGGCTTCTTGCCCAGACAGACGCGGGTCTCCATAGGCTCCCGCAAGGGGTCAATGGAGGGGTTGGTCACCTGGCTGGCATTGAGCAGCAGCTTGTCCCAATAGACGGGATAGGGCTTTGGCGTGCCCATGCTGCTCAGGAGGACGCCGCCGCTCTGGGCCTGCTTAAAGATCTCTTTGATAGTCTGGCTGTCCCAGTTGCTGTTTTCCCGCAGGGCACAGTCCGCCTTTACGATTTTCAGCGCCCGGGTGGGGCACATGGCTACACAGCGGTGGCAGTCCACACACTTGGCGCTGTCGCAGGTCAGTTGTACCCCGTCGTATTGATGCACCCCGTTAGCGCACTGGGCCACACAGCCCAAACATTTTGTACAGCGGGCGCTGCTGCGCACCACTTCAAATTCCGGATAAACTTCCCATTGCCCCATTTTTAATATGCCCCCTCCCGCACCCGCACTACCACGGGCTGGCCCCCCGCCGGGGCCCAGATGTTTTCCGCGCCTGGCTCCACTGCGCGGATAGCCGCTTCTTCACTGGCTATGTAGACCTTGTCATCTTTTTCGCCCACCACCATGCTGCGTAATTTCAGGCGGTCGTTCAGGGCCATCAGCCCGCCGCGAAAGCCCAAAATAATGGAGAACGGCCCGGTAATCAGCAAACTGGAGTAGACTGTGCGCAGATACGCCAACTCCCGGCTCTTGCCTTTTGGCTGCCGTTCTATAGTAGACCAGAAGGGCGCGGCGATTACCGAGGCCATTTCTTCTAGTGTGAGGCCCTGCTTGCGCTGTAAAAAATCGGCAATGTAGGTGATGACCTCTGTATCCGTTTGCAGGGTGCATTTGTAGCCATACATCTCGATGGTGCGGCGGTTGCAGTCGTAAGAAGAAATCTCGCCATTATGGACAATGGTTCTGTCCAGCAGCGCAAAGGGATGCGCCCCGCCCCACCAGCCGGGGGTGTTCGTGGGATAGCGGCCGTGGGCAGTCCAGCAGTAGCCGCTGTATTCTTCCAGGCGGTAAAATTCGCCTACGTCTTCGGGGTAGCCCACGGCCTTGAACACGCCCATATTTTTCCCGCTGGAGAACACGTATGCCCCTGGATAGCCTGTATTGACGCGCATGGCCAGGCGGGCAATGAATTCCTCCTCATCCTGCTGGCAGCTATGCAGCACTGACCGCAGGGGGGCCACGAAATAGCGCCAGATAAAAGGCTCGGCCGTGATGGCTGGGTGCTTGCGGGTGGGGATGTTCTCTGCCCGGACAATCTCCAGCACAGCGCGCAGATGGGCTTCAACGGCGGCACGGGCCTCATCCGTATCATAGAAGATGTGCAGGGCAAAGAAATCTTTATATTCGGGATAAATGCCGTACCCCGCAAATCCGCCCCCCAACCCGTTTGACCGCTCATGCATGGGGCGCATACTGTCCACAATGGTCTGGCCGCTGATAAGCCGCCCCTCCCGCGAGATCACCGCTGAAATAGCGCAGCCGGAAGGGATGCGGACTTGCCCTTCAAAAAGCTCCGGTCGTATCATAGGTAAGTCCCTCCCAAAATAAAAAAGGACATAAAGACGCAATTCCACGAACGCCTTTGTCCTTGCCTCTTATTATACGATATGCAACTTGAGTTTGTCAACCTTGCATATAGCAGTAAGGTTTTTCGGAGTTCCGCCTTAAAAATTGTTTATATAAACAAAAATGCATAAAACGGCTTGACAACTTGCAAAAATGAGTGTATGCTAGTCGGCGTTGAGAGACAACGGCGTCTACGGGAAAGCCCCCCGCAGACGCCGTTGCCTCTCTTCGTTTTTAGAAAACCTATTCCCTAAAAGGAGAGATGAGCTATGCAGACCCCACATCATGTGCCGGATTTTTTCGCCAGTAAAGTTTTCGATGAACAGGCCATGCGCGCCCGCCTGACCCCAGAAGTATACCGTTCTTTAAAGCAGACTATCCGGCGGGGCGTCCGGCTGGATTTATCCTTGGCAAATGCCGTGGCCACCGCTATGTGTACTTGGGCTGTAGAGAACGGGGCAACCCACTTTACCCACTGGTTCCAGCCGTTGACAGGCATCACCGCGGAGAAGCATGACTCTTTCATCACCCCTGCTCCTGGCGGCCGGGTTATTATGGAATTTTCCGGGAAAGAACTCATCCGCGGCGAACCGGATGCCTCCTCCTTCCCTTCCGGCGGCCTGCGGGCGACCTTTGAGGCCCGGGGCTACACCGCATGGGATCCCACCAGCTTTGCTTTTATTAAAGATAAGACGTTGTGCATCCCCACCGCGTTCTGTTCCTACAGCGGGGAAGCCTTAGATAAAAAAACGCCTCTCCTGCGCAGCATGGAAGCCTTAAATAAACAGGCTCTGCGTATCCTGCGGCTGTTCGGCAACACAGCGGCCAGCCGCGTCATCACCCATGTGGGTCCGGAGCAGGAATACTTTCTGGTGGACCGGGACATGTACCTTAAGCGCAAGGATTTGATTTATACAGGCCGCACGCTGTTTGGGGCGAACCCGCCCAAAGGCCAAGAGCTGGAGGACCACTATTTTGGCTCCATCAAGCCCCGGGTGCAGGCGTATATGGATGACCTCAATGAAGAGCTGTGGAAGCTGGGCATCCTGGCGAAAACCGAGCATAACGAGGTTGCCCCTGCCCAGCACGAGCTGGCGCCCATTTACGCCAGTACCAACGTGGCTACCGACCACAACCAGCTGACTATGGAGATTATGAAGAAGGTGGCCCGCAGGCATGGCCTGGTGTGCCTGCTGCACGAAAAGCCCTTTGCCGGGGTAAACGGCAGCGGCAAACACAACAACTGGTCTATGGCAACAGACACCGGGGTAAACCTTCTCTCTCCCGGCGAGACCCCTTATGAGAACGCCCAGTTCCTGCTGTTCCTGGTGGCGGTCATCAAGGCGGTAGACGAATATCAGAGCCTGCTGCGTTTAAGCGTGGCCACCGCAGGCAACGACCATCGCCTGGGGGCAAACGAAGCGCCCCCCGCCGTGGTTTCCATCTTCCTGGGTGACGAGCTTTCGGCCATCCTGGAAGCTATCGAGATGGACAGCCCCTATGAGGGGACAGCCCAGAAAAAGATGAAGCTGGGTGTGGACGCCTTGCCCCGCATCACCCAGGACACTACCGACCGCAACCGTACCAGCCCCTTTGCTTTTACAGGCAATAAGTTCGAGTTCCGCATGGTAGGGTCAGGGGATTCTATCGCCTGTGCCAACATCATGCTCAACGCGGCAGTGGCTGAAGCCCTCCGGCAGTTCGCCGACATCCTGGAAGGGGCCGGCGATTTTGACGCCATCCTGCATGGATTGATAAAAGAAACCATCATTTCCCACAAGCGCATCCTCTTTAATGGGAACGGCTACGATGGCCAATGGATAGAAGAAGCTGTGGAAAAGCGCGGCCTTTTAAACCTGCCTACAACGCCCGACGCCATGGCGCACCTGCTGGACAAGGGGAATATGGAAATGCTGCTGAAGAACGGGGTCTTTACAGAGGGGGAATTGCGTTCCCGCTATGAGATCCAACTGGAAAACTACACCCGCACAGTCAAGATAGAGGCCCTGACCATGGAGGACATGGCCAGGCGGGAGATTTTGCCCGCTGTGCAGCGGTACGCCGGAAGCTTGGCAGCGGCTATGGCCGACAAGGCAAAAGTTGACCCAGCCCTTGTGAGCGGATATGAGAAGAAAGCCAGCGCCGCGATCTCCGGGCTTCTGGACGAGATTGACCAGGCAGCGGATGCCCTTGCGGAAAAGCTTACCGCACTGGATAGGGCTGTGGATGTGACCGCCCAGGCGCTCCTGGTAAAGGGGGAGATCATCCCGGCCATGGAGGCCCTGCGGAAGCCCTGCGACAAAGCCGAGTCTATGGTTGGCCAAAAAGACTGGCCGTTCCCGACATATGGGGATTTATTGTTCGGGGTGTGAAAAACGCTTGAGAGGTGAAAGAAAATGACAATAGAATTTTGGTTTTTGATCGGTGCGGCCCTTGTGTTCTGGATGCAGGCGGGGTTTGCTATGGTAGAGACAGGATTTACCCGTGCGAAGAACGCCGGGAATATCATCATGAAGAACCTGATGGATTTTTGTATCGGCACCGTTGTGTTTTCATTGCTGGGGTACACATTGATGATGGGGGAAGACGCTCTGTTTGGCCTTATCGGCCTGCCTAATTTGGATTTATTCATCCACTTTAGCGATTTTATCGCCGCGCCCCAAGAAGGATTTACAGACGCCTCCTATTTCGTATTCAATCTAGTATTCTGCGCTACCACCGCTACCATTGTTTCCGGCGCCATGGCCGAGCGCACAAAGTTTTCTTCCTATTGCGTTTATTCCGGCATCATCTCCCTGCTGGTATACCCCATTGAGGCCCACTGGATTTGGGGCGGCGGCTGGCTTTCCCAAATGGGCTTCCATGATTACGCCGGCTCCTGCGCCATCCATATGGTGGGCGGCATCGCAGCTTTAGTAGGCGCTGTGATTTTAGGGCCGCGTACCGGCAAATATGTTAAAGACGCAAGCGGGAAAGTGGTGAAGGTCAACGCTATCCCTGGGCATTCGATCCCCTTAGGGGCTTTGGGGGTGTTTATCCTGTGGCTGGGCTGGTACGGCTTTAACGGCGCGGCGGCCACCACAGCCACAGAACTGTCCGCTATTTTCCTCACCACCACCATTGCCCCTTCTGTGGCAACCTGTACCACGATGGTTTATACATGGGTTAAAAACGGCAAGCCGGACGTGTCCATGTGCTTAAATGCATCCCTGGCAGGCCTGGTGGGCATCACAGCCGGATGCGACGCCCTGGACGCGGTTGGCGCAGCAATTGTAGGCATTGTTTCGGGCATCCTGGTGGTAGTGGTCGTTGAGGCGCTTGACTTGAAGCTGCATATTGACGACCCGGTAGGCGCGGTAGGGGTGCACATGGCAAACGGTATCTGGGGTACCCTGGCGGTGGGGCTGTTGGCCGCGCCGTCAGCCCCGGCAGGGCTTTCCGGGCTGCTATACACTGGCAGCGCTTCCCTATTGGGCATACAGCTTTTGGGTGTTGCCAGCGTGTCGGCTTATGCGGCAGCCGCTATGGTGCTCACTTTCCAAATCATGAAAAAGACGGTAGGCCTGCGGGCCAGCATGGAAGAGGAGCTCCGCGGTTTGGACGCAAGCGAGCACGGCCTGCCCAGCGCCTATGCGGATTTCGCCCCGGCAGTGGACAGCTATAGCGGTTTTGCCTTGGAAGGCGGCCTGATACCGGCGGCCGGCGCCACATCTCCCGCAGAGATCCTGCCCGCAGATTGGGCGCCCGCTTCGGAAAGCCCCGCAGAGGGGAAATTCACCAAAATCGACATTGTTTGTAAAGAGGAACGCCTTTATGCCCTCAAGGAAGCTATGTCCAAGCTGGGCATTACCGGTATGACAGTTTCCCATGTCATGGGATGCGGCGTTCAGAAGGGCAAGCCTGAATATTACCGCGGCGTGGCGGTGGAAACAAGCCTTTTGCCTAAGGTGCAGGTGAGTATCGTGGTCAGCGCTGTCCCTGTCCAGGACGTGATTGCGACAGCAAAAAAAGTCCTGTATACCGGCCACATCGGCGATGGGAAAATTTTTATCTATAATGTGGAGAATGTCGTCAAAGTCCGAACCGGAGAGGAAGGCTTTGCAGCCTTGCAGGATAAGGGATAAAAGCATATCGGCCACAAGCCTGTGGGGCGGTTTTACGGCTGCCCCCGCTTTGGCTTTTTGTCGGGAGGGGATCAAGATGGAATCAAAGCAGGATGCCCTGCATGAAGAATGCGGCGTGTTCGGGGCCTACGCCCCGGTTAAAACAGACTTGGCCGCGCTTTGTTACTACGGGCTGTTTGCCCTGCAGCACCGGGGACAGGAAAGCGCGGGCATTGTCCTCAATGACCAAGGCTGCTTTACCGCCTGCCGGGAAACGGGGTTAGTCAGCGAGATTTTCACGCCGGCACGGTTGGCGGGATTGGGGCAGGGCAACATGGCGGTGGGCCATGTGCGGTACGCCACCACCGGGGCCGACAGCAGGCGCAACGCGCAGCCCCTGCTCGTTAACCACCATAAGGGGCGTATGGCCCTGTGCCATAACGGCAACTTGGTCAACGCCTATGAATTACGCACGTTTTTAGAAGAACAGGGTTCCATTTTCCATACAACTACGGATTCAGAGGTGATCGCCCATCTTATTGTGCGGGAGCGCCTTCGCTGTGGCAGCATCGAAGAGGCCGTGTGCCGGGCTATGGAGCATCTGGTGGGGGCCTACTCGCTGGTAATCTGTTCGTCCCGCAAGCTTATGGCAGCCCGTGACCCCAACGGCTTCAGGCCTTTGTGCATGGGAAAGCGCCCCGACGGCGCCCTGTTGTTCGCATCGGAGACCTGCGCCCTGGACGCTGCCGGGGCGGTTTATGTCCGGGATCTTTTGCCGGGCGAAGTGGTGACGGTAAGCAAGGAAGGCATCTGCAGCGATAAGCGGCACTGCAACAAATCCCCCAAGACCTTATGCGCCTTTGAATATATTTATTTTTCCCGCCCCGATTCCGTACTGGACGGTGTAAGCGTCAGCCTGGCCCGCCAAAAAGCCGGGGCCCGGCTGGCTCAGGAACATCCCGTGGATGCGGATGTGGTTATTGGCGTACCGGATTCCGGGCTGGACGCTGCCATTGGTTATGCGCGGGAAAGCGGTATCCCCTATGCTATGGGGTTCACCAAAAACAAATACATCGCCCGGACTTTCATTGCGCCGAACCAAGCCCTGCGGGAAGCCGCGGTCAACTTAAAGCTCAACCCCATACGTTCGGCTGTAGCGGGAAAAAGGGTAGTGCTCATTGACGACAGCATCGTGCGGGGCACCACCTGCCGGCGCATTATCGCCCTGCTGCGCCAGGCCGGGGCCAAAGAAATCCATATGCGGGTGAGCGCCCCGCCTTTTGTGTCGCCCTGTTGGTACGGCACAAACATCGACAGCCCGGGCGCGCTTATTGCCAGCCAGTTCAGCGTCAGGGAAATTGGGGAGCAGATAGGCGCGGACAGCTTAGGCTATTTAAGCTTAGAGCACGCTAAAGCTTATGCCGCAGACGGCAAGGTGTGTTTGGCGTGTTTTGGCGGCGGCTACCCGACGGCGATCCCGGCCCACGGAGAAAAGGCGCGGTTTGAGGGAAAAATCAAAGGATAAGGAGGAAAGGATATGTGCGCAATCATAGGGGTTACCCGCCGGGGGATAAGCAAAGAAACTATACAGGAATGCTTTTCCCGCACCCGCTCCAGGGGGCCGGACAGGGAACGGGTGCGGGAGGTGGGGCCAGGCTACCTGGGGTTCCAGCGCCTGGCTGTTATGGGGCTGGAGGAAAGCGGCATGCAGCCCTTTTACCTGGGCGAAACGGCCTGCGTATGCAACGGGGAGCTGTACGGGTTCCGGGAGGCCAAGGCCATGCTGGAGGGAAAAGGCTACCGCTTTCAAAGCGGTTCAGATTGCGAGCTGCTGCTGCCCCTTTACCGAGAGTATGGATTAGACATGTTCGCCAGGCTGGACGCGGAGTTCGCTATGATCTTATACGATGGCGAAAAGGGCGATTTCATCTGCGCCAGGGATCCCATTGGCATCCGGCCCTTATTTTACGGGGCTTTACCAGACGGTTCTATGGCTTTTGCCAGCGAGGCAAAGGACTTGCTGGGCCTGTGCGGGAAGATCAAGCCTTTCCCGCCGGGGCATTACTACGCCCAGGGCGAGTTTGTGCGGTACGCCGATCCGGCTTCCGCCCCTGTCCTCCATACAGGGCCTGTGGAAGAAATCTGCCAGGGTATACACGACCGCCTGATAAAGGCTGTAGAAAAGCGGCTGGACGCGGACACGCCAGTAGGCTTCCTTCTCTCCGGCGGGCTGGACAGCAGTCTGGTGTGCGCCATAGCGGCAAGGCTTATGAAGAAGCCCATCCAAACCTTTGCTATTGGGATGGATTCCGATGCCATCGATCTGCAATACGCCCGGCAGGCGGCTGATTTCATCGGCGCGGACCATACCGAGGTTATCATGACAAGGGAACAGGTGTTAGGCTCCCTTGGGGAGGTCGTTGCGTTGCTGGGCACTTGGGATATTACTACCATCCGGGCCAGCATAGGGATGTATTTATGCTGCAAGGCCATCCACGAGACAACAGACCTGCGGGTGCTGCTGACCGGGGAGATCAGTGATGAACTTTTTGGCTACAAATATACAGACTATGCCCCCAGCGCGGAAGCCTTCCAGAAAGAAGCGGAAAAACGCGTGCGGGAGCTGTATATGTACGATGTTTTGCGGGCTGACCGCTGTATCTCCGTCAACTCCCTGGAAGCGCGGGTGCCCTTTGGGGACCTGGCCTTTGTACGGTATGTGATGGGAATCGACCCTAATCTGAAAATAAACACCTACGGCATAGGGAAGTATCTGCTGCGCAAAGCCTTTGAAGGGGAGGGGTTATTGCCGGAAAACATCCTTTGGCGGCAGAAAGCCGCGTTTTCCGACGCGGTGGGGCATAGCATGGTAGAAGACTTAAAGGAATACGCTGAAGGGCGCTATACGGACAGGGAATGGGAAGAAAGGCGGCGGGCATACCGGCATGGCACGCCCTTTACAAAAGAGAGCCTGTTGTACCGGGAGCTTTTTGAAAAATATTATCCTGGACAGGGTGAAATGATACAGGACTTTTGGATGCCAAACCGGGATTGGGAAGGCTGCGGCGTAAACGACCCTTCGGCCCGGGTGCTGGGGAACTATGGAGAAAGCGGGCATTAGAGGCGCTGCGGCGCTGCGGAAAGGCAGGATGATACGGATGGATAAAAAATACATCTTCGTCACGGGGGGCGTGGTTTCCGGGCTGGGCAAGGGAATCACAGCGGCCTCTTTGGGGCAGCTCTTGAAGGCCAGGGGCCTCAAGGTGGCGGCCCAAAAACTGGATCCTTACATCAACGTGGACCCTGGGACCATGAGCCCCTATCAACACGGCGAGGTGTACGTCACAGAGGACAGCGCAGAAGCCGATTTAGACTTGGGGCATTATGAGCGTTTCATTGATGAGGACCTGAACAAATTTTCAAACCTCACCACTGGAAAAGTCTACTGGAACGTGCTTAATAAGGAACGCCGGGGGGAATACTTAGGGTCAACCGTACAAGTGATCCCCCATATCACCAATGAGATCAAAAGCTTCGTCTACAGCGTAGGGCAAAAGGCCCGGGCCGATGTGATCATCACGGAGATTGGCGGCACCATCGGCGACATAGAAAGCCAGCCTTTTTTAGAGGCCGCGCGCCAGGTTTCCTTGGAGGCCGGCCGGGAAAACAGCCTCTTTATCCATGTGACCTTGGTGCCTTTCCTGCGGGGGTCAAATGAGCACAAATCAAAACCGACCCAGCATTCCGTGAAGGAATTGCAGGGCATGGGCATCAACCCCGACCTGATCGTTCTGCGCTGCGATGAGCCGCTGGAACCTTCTATCTTCCAGAAAATCTCCCTGTTCTGCAATGTACAGCCCGACTGCGTCATTGAAAACCGCACCATCCCCAACCTCTACGCAGTCCCCTTGATGCTGGAGCGTTCCGGGTTTTCCGGGGTGGTCTGCCGGCGGCTGGCCCTGCATACCCCGGCCCCTGAACTCTCGGAGTGGGAAACAATGGTACAGCGTATGGAATCGGCCGATAAAACAGTACGGATCGGCATAGTGGGCAAATATGTGCAGATGCACGACGCTTACCTTTCTGTAGCCGAAGCCCTGCGCCACAGCGGGTTTATCCTGGGCGCCCGTGTAGAGATAGAATGGATCGATTCCGAGGGGATCGCCCCGGAAGCCATCGGAGAAATTTTAGGCGGCATAGACGGCATCCTGGTACCGGGCGGGTTTGGCAGACGGGGCATAGAGGGCATGATAGAGGCCGCGCGGTTTGCCCGGGCGAACCATGTGCCCTATTTCGGCATATGCTTAGGGATGCAGATCGCCGTCATAGAATTCGCCCGGCATGCCGGGGGCTTTCCCGGCGCTAATTCAGGGGAATTTGACAGCGGCTGCCCTTATAAAGTCATCAGTTTCATGCCTGGCCAGAGCCAGGAAACCGATAAAGGCGGTACCCTGCGCCTGGGGGCCTATCCCTGTGAGATTCGCCCCCATACCACACTGGCCCGCTGCTATGGCAAGCCCACTATCTCTGAGCGCCACCGGCACCGGTATGAATTCAACAACGAATACCGGGCCGCCTTGGAAGAAGCCGGTATGGTCTTCAGCGGCCTTTCCCCAGACGGCGCCCTGGTAGAAGCTGTCGAACTGCCTGGCCAGGATTTCTTTGTGGGCGTGCAGTACCACCCAGAATTTAAGAGCCGCCCCAACAGGCCCCACCCGCTTTTTACCGGGTTTGTACGGGCCGCGTTGGAGAAACAGAAAAGGAAGGGATGAACATGCTCCATTTTACAAAAATGCACGGTTTAGGCAATGACTACCTTTATGTCTACGGCGAACCGCAAGACCCGCAGGCCCTCTCCCAGAAGCTTTCCGACCGCCACTTCGGCGCCGGGGCCGATGGGATGATCTGGATCAGCCCCTCCAAGGCGGCTGATTTCAAAATGCGCATCTTCAACGCGGATGGCAGCGAGGCCAATATGTGCGGCAACGGGATCCGCTGTGTGGGCAAATATGTATACGACAAGGGCCTCACCTCCAAGACCCGCTTGACCATCGAGACGCTGGCAGGCCCGCGCACCCTGGCCCTGCAAATCGAAAACGGGAAGGCTGTCGGCGCGGCGGTGGATATGGGTACGGCCCAGGTGGGGGATACCCTATCCCTTTCCCTGGATGGCGCGCTTATTGCCTGTACGCCTGTGGATATGGGAAACCCCCATGCGGTGCTCTTTGTAGAGGACATGGCCGCTGCCCCCCTGTCCACCCTTGGCCCCCAGATCGAACGCCATCCCGCTTTCCCCGGCGGGGTCAATGTAGAATTCGTCCAGGTGTTGGGGCCTGGACGGTTGCGCATGCGCGTCTGGGAACGGGGCAGCGGGATTACTCTGGCCTGCGGCACTGGGGCTTGCGCCTGTGTGGCAGCAGCCGCCGCTATGGGCCATTGCCCTAAAGGCAGGCCAGTCCTTGTGGAACTGGATGGGGGTACGCTGCAAATTGAGATAGACGAAAAGGGCGCTGTGGTCATGACCGGCCCGGCGGTGACGGTATATGAGGGGGAAGTGGAACTATGCTGAAGCCAAACAAATGTTATGGGGATTTACAAGACTCTTACCTGTTTTATAATATTGCCCAGAAAATCCAAGCCTATTTGGAAGCCCACCCAGACGCAAAGCTGTACCGGATGGGCATCGGGGACGTTTCCCTGCCCCTGTGCGACGCCGTGATCGAAGCCTTGCATCAGGGAGTGGAGGATCAAGGGGTAAAAGAACGCTTCCACGGTTACATGCCAGAGTGCGGCGCCCCCTTTCTGCGGGAGGCTATTGCGGCCCATTATCAAAAACGCGGCGTTTCGTTGGACGCAGACGAGGTTTTTATCAGCAGCGGGGCCAGCGATGAATTAGGCGACATCCTTGATCTGTTTGACCGCAGCAGCACGGCTTTGGTTATGGAACCGGCTTACCCCGCTTATGTGGATGCCAATCTTATGGCTGGACGTAAAATTGTGCGTCTGGCGGCGGGGGAGGAAAACGGCTTTTTACCGCAGCCAGACGACCGCCTGGAAGGGGACATCCTCTACATCTGTTCGCCAAACAATCCCACTGGCGCGGTTTTTTCTAAAGAACAGTTGCAAGCCTGGGTGGATTATGCCAATGAAAAAGAGGCCCTCATTCTTTTTGACGCAGCCTATGAAGCCTTCATTGAGAACCCCGACCTGCCCCACAGCATTTTTGAGCTGGAAGGCGCCCGCACCTGTGCCATTGAGATATGTTCCTTAAGCAAGACGGCAGGCTTTACAGGCACAAGATTAGGCTATACCATTTTGCCGAAAGGCCTTCAGCGCGGCGGTATGGATTTGCACGCCATGTGGGTACGCAACCGCACCACTAAGACCAATGGCGTATCTTACATCCTGCAAAAAGGCGGCGCGGCGGTCTTTACAGAGGAAGGCCAACGGCAGATCCGGCAAAACCTGCAGATATATAAAAACAATGCCAAGGTTTTTATGCGTGCGGCTAATGAACTGGGCCTATGGTACTGCGGCGGGAAAAATGCCCCTTATATTTGGTTAAAATGCCTTGGCGGCATGACGGGTTGGCAGCTTTTTGATTACCTGTTAGAAGAGGTCCAGGTGATTGGCACCCCCGGCGAGGGCTTCGGGGCCTGTGGAAAAGGGTTTTTCCGCTTCTCTACCTTTGGCAATCCCCAGGACACAGAAGAAGCGGCCCGGAGGCTTGTATGGCTGTTCAAAGGCAAAGGGTATTAAGGGCTGGCCCGTCACGGAGCGTCAGATCTCAAAATTTTCCTGGATATGCGCCTCGTTGCTGGAACCGGGGATGGCAATGTTCCCGGCCTGCAAGTGCCAGCGCAGAATCACCTGGGCAGAGGTTTTGCCGTGAGCTGCCGCGATAGCTGAGATAGCTTCATCATTGAACAACGTTTGAGTATTTCCCCGCCCTCCCAATGGGAACCAGCTTTCCATCACCGTGCCGTATTGGGCGATGTGCTCTTTCATGACGGTGCTCTGGTGATAGGGATGGGTTTCGTTCTGAATCAGGGCAGGCTTCATTGTCGTGGCGCTTATCAGCCGGTCAAAATCTTCCGGCTCGTAGTAGTTTGACAAGCCAATGGAACGCAGCTTGCCATCGGTCACAGCCTGCTCCATGGCTTGGTATGCGGCAACATCGTTTTCCGGCTGGGAGTGATGGAGAATCATCAGGTCGATATAATCCAGGCCCAGGCGCTGTAAAGAAGCATCGATAGCTGCCGGGCCGTCATCATAATCCGACGTCCACATTTTTGTGGTGACGAAAATTTCTTCCCGGGTGACAAAGCCCTCATCGATGGCTCTTTGGATACCCCGGCCCACACCATCTTCGTTGCCGTAAATGCGGGCGGTGTCGATGAGCCGGTAGCCGTCCTTTAATGCCCAATAGACAGAGTTCTCCGCTTCCTCTGAGGACAGCCGGAAACAGCCGATGCCCAAAATGGGCATTTCAATGCCGTTGTTGAGCAGGACCGTGCCGCTCTCCAGGTCAAATTCACCCACAGCTTTTTCTGCCGGTGCTTCGCTCTCCGCTTGGCTGGATTCGGGTTCCACAGACGCTTCTTCCGCCAGTGAGCTGGAGGGAATTTTGCTATCAGCGGCAGGAGTGGGCGCTGCCGCCTGACTGGAACTCTCCGGCCTTTCGGAACTTTCCACAGTGCGGGGCGTGTCGCCAGCACATCCGGCCAGCAACAGGCACGTCAAAAGCAAAGCAAGTAAGCTGGAGCTTCTCCTCGGCGCGGGCGCGGCACTTCACCGCAGCCTTGCAGAACTGGCACCAGGGGCCGGGGAGATAGTCCCCCTCACCCTTATGGGCCAGTTCCGCTTTGGGCTTGAGGATGTTCTCCGCCCAGGCGTTCAGCTCGTCCACCGAGATCGTCCAAGTGGACACATTTTCCCGGCGGGGCTGGTAGATACTCATGCTCACCTCAGAGATGTCGTAGAGGGAGTCGAACAGCCGGAGTGCGCCCAGGGCATACAGCATCATCTGGGGATTCCCCTCGGCCTCCACCAGAACGCCCTGTCCGTACTTGAAGTCGATGATGTGGAGCAGCTTGTCTGCCACGATGAGGCAGTCCCCGGTACCGAAGCCCTCCGGGACCCAGCAGGAGAAGTCCAGCCGCTGTTCGATGAGGGCCAGCGGATCGACGCACTCCAGCTTGGCCTGGGCAAGCTGCTCCAGCACGAACTCCACATAGCCGTCCGTGTATGCGTCCATCTCGTCACAGTCGTACTTGGACACCGGCTTGCGGGAGCGCATCTTCAGAGCGCGGCGGAGCTTGTGTTCGCACAGGGCATGAGCGGCGGTGCCTTCGGCCGCGGCCTCCGTTTCCCGGTCGGCGAACTCCCGCTCCAGACGGGCGGAGGGGGTACAGTTCATCCAGCGGTGGCTAGACGATGCAGAGAGGATTGCGTGTGCGTTAGCTGCCATGGCCTAGCACCTCCGCGTCCTTCAGGAGGGCGGCATAGTGCTTGGGTCCCACGCCGCTGAGTTTATCGGCTCCGTACTTCTGGAGCAGGCCCCGCACCTCGGCGGTGTACCCATCGTGGCTGCGCTCCGCCAGCACCGCCCGAACCTCCTCCAGCGTGATGGCCTTGGGGGGCGGACCAGCGGGAGCCGATTCCGGGGGTGCTGCCGGGACAGGAGCGGGGGTGTCCTCCGGGTCGCTCTGGCCCAAGGCGGTGGCCACGGCCTGGAGGCTGTCCGCCAGGGAGCGGATGTCCTCGACCACATCGAGGAGCAGCTTGATCCTACTCACAGACCGCACCTCCCTCCGGCACCTCGGTGATGCACACCGACTCCACGCTGTTTCCGGGGACCAGGATCATCACCTTTTCCTGCCGCCCCAGCAGCCGGGTGAGCAGCTTTTCCCGCAGGGACACGTTCCGGCATTGCACGATGCCGCCGCTCTGGGGTTCCTTGGACACGCTGATTTTCAGATTGTGTTATTTGGAACCTCCGACCAAACAGGAAAGCTGGTTGTCTACATAGGACAGGCCGGGGCCAGGAAAAACGGCGAAGGCATCCTTAACCGTCTGCGGGAGCATAAACGCAATCCGGAAAAGGATTACTGGGCAGAGGCGGTAGTGTTTACCACATCAAATAATTCCTTTGGCCCCACAGAAATCAGCTATCTTGAAAATCGTTTCTGCAATCTCGCTATCGCTGCCAACCGCTATGAAGTGAAAAATGGCAATGATCCCACTTCTGGGAATATAACCGAGGAGAAAGAAAGTGAGTTGGAGGAATTCATTGATTTCGCCAAGCTCATCATGGGTACATTAGGACACAAGGTTTTTGTCCCGCTGAGCCAAGTTCAGTCATCAAAAGAGCTACCAGTGGATGGGGTAGAAGCAGACGAAGGAACTATATTTTACCTTACCCGCACAATTAAGCAGTATGGCATAACCGTCAACGCTGTGGCAAGGCAAACCAGTGATGGCTTTGTTGTATTGCGGGGCAGCAGCATTTCGCCGCAGGATGACAGCACTGTCTCAGCCGGAATCAGGGAACGCCGAAAGTCGGCTCAAGTAGATGAAAACTATGTTCTATTGGAAGACGTCCTTCTTGCCAGCCCATCTGGAGCGGCTATGTTTGTTATAGGAAAAAGCGCAAACGGATGGACTTCCTGGAAAACCCAAGATGGGAAGACCCTCCATGACTTGGAAAGTGACCAGTGAGTGAGGCAACAACCTTTCAACGATTCCCCCAACCTTTTAATTTTCCCTCCCGTGGGGCAGGGGGAGGGTGCAAATTGCAAATCTTTCCTGATGGTGTATTGACCCCGCAAAACGAAAAAAGCGGGACGCCGGAGGATATCCGCACCCCCTGCGTCCCGCTTTTCCCCTGATTACAAGGCTTTTTCATAGGCAAAATTAAAAAGTCCTCAGCCGATTGTATCATCGACTGAGGACTTTCGTGGTGCGGGTGACAGGACTCGAACCTGCACAGTCTCCCACCAGAACCTAAATCTGGCGCGTCTGCCAATTCCGCCACACCCGCATATGTACAAAGTTATTATACAGGTATTTGGCGGGAAGTGCAAGCTTTTTATAATAAATTTTTTATCTTCAAGGGCTTTTGCGGGATATTTCCCAATGAGCGTTGCACTCCTTAATCCAATATTTTGCCTGTTACAAATGAAACTGAAAAAAGCTTTTGCGGAAAAATATAGATTTAGTAGATACTCAAAGTCCTTTGTTTCAGGGAATTTAATAGAAAAACACGACCTTTCACCTCATATCAATTGAAATTCCAACGTTTATATGCTATAGTGGTACTTAGCATTTTTTCTTTATCGAAAGGAATTATAGACCAATGGAAAACATATCATTCATGACAGTTTCTGATGTTGCTGCCAAATTAAAGATCACGGCACCATCGGTTCGGACTCTTATTAAGAGCGAGCTCTTGTCTGCCCAGAGAATCGGCAAACAATGGGTTGTTACCCCTGAAGACCTGGATTCATATATTACCAAAAATGATGTGATAATCGAGCCAGATGACCATCCACGAATTGGTGATGATATTCCCCAAATTACTGCACTGAGCTTTTTCTCCGGAGCCATGGGCTTAGACATCGGTATGAAAAACGGCGGGATTGATGCCCTCCTTGCCTGCGAGTTCAACAACTACTGCCGAATGACCATAAATGAAAACAACCCCAATATTGGATTAATTGGGGACATAACAAAATACGATGCCCCTGACATTTTAAAAATGGCCAACCTCCCGCCGAAGGCTCATGTCGATGTAATCTTTGGCGGCCCACCATGCCAAGCTTTTAGTACCGCCGGAAACCGTAAGGGCTTTGATGATTCCAGAGGGAATATCTTTCTCCGCTACCTCGATATAGTTGGCGAGATCAAGCCAACCTATGTTGTTATAGAAAATGTCCGTGGATTGCTGTCAGCAGAGTATCCATACAAGGACATTTCAAAGCCATTCAAAGGTGGAGCATTGCTTATAATCATTGATCGCTTGCAAGAACTTGGGTACACCCTTTCCTTCGAACTGTATAATGCCGCCAACTTTGGCGCCCCGCAAATCCGGGAAAGGGTTGTGATGATAGGCAAATTAAACGGAGACAAAGTCCCTTATCTTTCTCCTACAAACAGCGATAAAGAGAAATATGGCCTGCCAGGTTGGAACACATTAGCAGATGCATTAAAACACCTGCCATCTGATACTGAACACCACTACATAGAATTTCCTGAAAAGAGGTTGAAATATTACCGTATGCTCACAGAAGGGCAATATTGGAAAGACCTTCCCCCGGATATACAAGTTGAAGCCATGGGCGATAAATTGAAACTTGGTGGAGGTAAAACAGGATTTTACCGTCGGCTGTCCTTCGGAAAACCATCCCCGACATTGGTGACCAATCCAACCATGCCTGCCACGGATTTATGCCATCCAACGGAAGACCGCCCATTAAGTGTTGAGGAATATGGCTGTATCCAAGGCTTCCCTTCTGATTGGAAAATTTGCGGTTCCATATTGGAGCAGTACAAGCAAATAGGGAACGCTGTTCCTATAAAATTGGGCGAAGCAATAGCGCGTACAATCATTGCCGATATGGACGGGACGCCCCTGCCGCAAATTCCTGGTTTTGATTATTCCAGATACAAAAGCACAAGCGATACATCTTGGCAGAAGCAGATGGATAGCAATCTTTCAAAATTACGGAATGAAAACCAACAGCTTTCTGTTGCCGATCTAATCTAAAAATCAAGTGGCATGCATTCCCATAGGATGCATGCCTTCTTTCAAATCATCCTTTCAAAGACAGCGGCATCCGCCAAATTAAACAAATAACTTTCCCTAGCATTATGGTCATCATTCACCCTATGCATGTAAGCATGCAAGACTACTTCTCCAGCCTGAATTTTTTCTGCCATTCTTTGGAAAGGTGCCCTCCAGACACCGTACAACTCGTTAACCTTTATGTTTCTATAGGCTAATTGCGACCAATATACCCAAAAATAGATATCACAGTCTGGATGTTTTTCTATGTAATTCTCATAATCTTTTTTATTAAAGGTAACTGTGTAGGCCGGATCATATGGTACCCCTCCATACATATACCTCCCCGCTGTAAAAAACGGGGTATTCTGTGTCTTTAAATCCGCGTAACGGTTATGCGTATAATCAAACAAATCAATTTCCCACGGTTTTTGGTCTTTTTCGGGGTTGATCCGTATGTCTATGCCCAACCTGGGAACAATATGTTCAACAAAATCATTCTCTTCCCCTTCTCCCCAAACATACCATTGTGTTCGGTCTTCTGTGTTAAACAATGCCTGATTCCTATCTGCAACTGAAATAAACTTTGCATACCAGTTTCCTATTCTGCTTATGGCTACATTAAATTCAATGGTGCAGTCCATTTGCACCACATCAGGAATTTCCTGAAAATAAATTGTCAGTATCCCTATATCATCATTTCTTGTATCTACTTGTCCTCTTTTTGCCTCCCGGTCTAATGAGATTAGTATTCCTTCCACAAGCGAAACCTCCCATCCAAATGCTAACCTTGTGGATTATAATTCCAAATACTTGAATAACCAATTGCAGGTATTGGATTGATATATTCGATGTCTTTAAGAATCGAAGCATACCTGCCAACCGCATAATCTCCGCAGTCATAATTTGAAGGATTTTCCTTACAGGTTTTTGCTGCAAATTCTTCATCAATATAAACGCAGTCCACCAAATTACATTTAGCAATTATCATCCCGTACATAAATGGTTTCCCATCTAAATATGAGGTAAGCCTTTTTATCCTCTCATCTTTTGTGGGCACTTTTGCTAATCCAGCATGAATATATAGTTCTCCCCTGTAAGAAGTTGACCAGCTTCTTGTTTCAATCGTCTTTACCTGATTTCCTATAAGGCTTGCCCACGGTTCCCTCAGTGTTAAAACTTTCATGCTTGAGCAAGCTCCTATCTTCCACTAAGCATCCTGGAAATCGACTGTTTTGTTTCCACACCTACTGCCCGCGCAATATCTATCAATTCCTCATAACAGCCAGGTCCTCCAATTGTATCCCACATTTCCTTGCCAATCAAAACGACTGGATCATGGTGGAAATCAAAAATCCCCATTGGCGGAGTATGGGCATAATCACTTTTATTCTCACCATATGGGTTATATGGCAGACCAAAATAAGTATTACAGTTTGGATCTGCCAATGTTAAACGCAGACAATCCTCCTTAGCTACTGCCGTCTGGTCAATATTAGGCTTTACCGTTTTCAAACTGATATAGTTGTTAATTCCATCTTTTTGCCACCATAAATCCGATATTATTCTTATAGGGGTCACTGTCCCTGATAAAGGAATCGCCCTAAGTGTGGCAATCGTGGTATTCCAATCAGAATGCCGACCATTTCTTAACCCCTGCATATGTGCTGAAATTGCCACAGAATAAGCATTGTCCAAATTAATAAAGGTTTCCTTTTGCCTCTGCGCCTCAGAAGCACCATTTGAAAAAGCAACAAGCCTTGCTATTTCTTCAATGACCCTCTGCCCAAACGATGTGCTAAAGGATCGTTCAAATCTGCTCCCAAAAAGGGCCTCTTCTGACAATAATGCAGAATGGAATGGACGATAGGTTGCTTCACCCTGCAGTCTCTTAATCGTGTTATTTACACAATTTCTAAACTCATTTGCTATCATTTGCCGGTATCTTTGATCCATAATTCCCCCTAATCCTCTGTAATAATACTTGGGTTTTCCATTACCACCCTATACAAGAAATCTCGATAATCTTCCTCTGATATTTCACATGATACTTCACCATATTTTAAATCCCTATTAATAATTTCGTTTAGCTTATCCTATTCATATGAAGGATACGGTCTCCCATTATTCTTTTTCGTTTTAAGGCGAAACCATTTTTCAATTTTCGTACCATTTCTAATAGCGCTACTGGAACTGTTTTCTGTATTATTCTTATTTTTGACCTGTAATAATACCGAACCATCTCTTTTACAAAAATCAACAGCTCTGAGAGCATTACCAGAACACCATACCCAGCCATAATCCTCCACATTTTCTGCTATGTATTCTTCTAATAACTCGCCTTGGATATTTTCAGCCGACATGAACAAGTTATGGGCATTTCCCATCTCCTCAATCTCATCGTCATCCAAATCACACGCGATTTTAACAATCATAGCCAGTGCGGGATCGGAGCATGTCCTTTTTGCCTCTCCTATATGTGAACTTGGTAAATTAATGATACTTTGGATGTATCTATTAATCCAGTTCCTCAAACATTTTTCTTCCGAGTTCTTATTTTGATTTGGGAATAAATTTTTCCTATCCAACATTGCAACTTGGAAAATATCATCCATATCTTCATTCTCTATCCCCTTTTCATACTTAATGTCTTCATACAAATCCCATAATTCGTCATCTGACATATACGAATTAGCAAGCACATTTTCTTTTCCCATATTTCACCTCTATATATTAATCCCGTGAAATTTATACTAGAAATTACACACAACTATCATACTACAAAATGTATAATTTCACAATAGTAACCTTAATCAGAGCTGTGTGGTGAAGAGAGTAACATTAAAATCAGAGAAAACCAGAGTGTTTTCTACTGCTTATTTTTTATCTCGAAGGACGGCGGAAGGAGGTTAAAAGATGGACAAATACACGTATTTGACATTCGATCAGCGCCGCGAGATCGAAAAACTGCATAACGCGAACAAACGGAAGATTTACAGCGCCGACCGCGCGCAGACGGTTTTTCAAGACAATATCGCGAAGCGCGGAAACCGTCAATCCGCCGCCGCGAAATAATCCACAGGAAAGGGGATATTCAACATGGCAAATGAAGCAAGAGGGATCGACCTTTATAACAAACTTCACACGTGCTTGAAAATCGCGCTGACCGCACCGAAGCAGAAGAACGGCGACGAATTGAGTTGTCACGCGAACAACATTATCCGCAATCTTGCAAAGAGCGTTGAAAGCGGAGAAACGTGGTACGATCCGACCGTTGAAATTTGGTGCGACTACTTTATCGGAAAATGCTTCTGTAGGTACTCTCGTATAAAGTCAGTCACCTGACCTCTCATCTGTTCCAGCTTAATCATGTCCACAATACCAAACGGCTTGACATTATCAGAGCGGATACAGTGAACAACATTTGC
This sequence comes from Neglectibacter sp. X4, assembly GCF_009917365.1. Classification (NCBI taxonomy): domain Bacteria; kingdom Bacillati; phylum Bacillota; class Clostridia; order Eubacteriales; family Oscillospiraceae; genus Neglectibacter; species Neglectibacter sp. X4. Next base: position 88,351 of record NZ_QWLE01000006.1, read on the forward strand.
ATAGGCCCGTAGCCGCCCACCGATGCACTCGATTCTTACAATCGTGTTCCCGGCATCGTTCTTCAATTCCGCTGGCGGCAGATTGCGGTACTCCACATCTTCCAGCCCCAAGGCAAGTTCAAGGTTCATCCCATCCAGTCCCTGCTGGCACTTCTTTTTGTTCAGCCGTACCTTTTCCACTGCCTCACCTCCTATAAAAAACAAAAAAGAGCCAAGCCGCCCTCTCTGGGTAGCTCCGCTCAACTAAGCACTTAAGAAATTCTATTCACTTTTTGCAGACTTTGATCTTATTTAGATATTATACATGATTATCTTGATTCTGGCAACAGGTTTTTGAAAAATTTTTAATCTTTTTTCTTCCCTGTTTTCCTCTGCATTTCTCTCACTTGCCCCGGCAACAAATCGGTAACAAATCCCGGAATCACCCCGTCGAACACAAAAAGAAGAAATCCCTCAAACCGTTGTGGCTCAAGGGATTTCATGGAGCTGCTAAGCAGATTTGAACTGCTGACCTCATCCTTACCAAGGATGCGCTCTACCAACTGAGCCATAGCAGCGCAATAGTTCACCAAGTGAACTATGCCAACTTTAAAAGCTGGATGGCGACCCGGAACGGGCTCGAACCGTCGACCTCTAGCGTGACAGGCTAGCGTTCTAACCAACTGAACTACCGGGCCATCCGGCGCCCGAATCACTTCGAGCGACAGTCAATATTATACACGGTTCGAGCCGCCTTGTCAACCCCTGCGGGCAAAAAACTTTTCAGGGATGGTTTCACCCTTTTTCGCCCCGGATAACCATGGTGCTCTCCCGCTCATACAGCACCCGCACCTGCTGAAAGCCTGCATTTTCCAGCAGGGCTTTCTGGTGCTCCCAGGTTAGGGGGGTATCAATGTGGATAAACTGGCTCTCAGGGATACCGCTCTTCTCCCGTTTGCGCCGCAGGTGCTCCTGGCACAGGGTTTCCTCCTCGGGGCAGCAGGCAATGTAGTCGCACTCTATATAATACCCGCCTGGGGCCAGGGCGCGGTGCAGCTTCTCATAAATGGCCTGCTTTTTTTGAAAATCGAAGTGGTGCAGGGTTTCAAAGGACAGGGCCGCGTCAAAGGCTTCCTCCCCAAAAGGCACCTGGAAATAATCGCCTTGGATAAGCCGGATACCCTTTCCTGGGAAATTCTCCCGCAGCCTGCCCAGCATGGCAGAGGACAGGTCAATGCCTGTCACCTGAAGCTGGGGGAAGCGCTTGAACATGGCCTCCAGCTCCAACCCGGTGCCGCAGCCGATGTCCAGCAGGCTGGCAAGCCCTTCATCGAAAAATTCCGCGATTTCCCGGTATTCTGCCCCCCAGCTTCCCATATGTACATCTTCGTATTTGTCCAGCCGGGCAGCGAAAAAATCCGCCATGCCTTCCGCTGGATCCTCCCGTGTCTGCAAAAGCCAGTTTTTTAAATCCTTCAGGTACTGCGCTGTTTCCTCCGGCGTGCGTTTTTTGCTTTCTAGCATACTGGTTCCTCCTTATCCTGCCCCGCAAGCCGCCAAAAGGCTTCCTCCAGCAGGGCTTCCACCTGCTCTCCCGGTAGGTGGATACAGTTTGACACAATCTGGGTGGCAATGCCGTGGGAATAAAGCCACACATGGATGAAAAGCCGCTCTGCCTGCTCTAAAGGCAGATTTGCCGTTATGGCCGCGTTTTCAATGGAAGCCCTGTTCCAGGGGGCTTTCAGGATGTCCTCCAGGGAGGCCCCCGCCATAGTCAGGTTCATAAACAAGGCGTTGAAGATGTGCTTTTCCTGCCGGGCAAAGGCCACATAGGCAATGGCCTGGCTTAAAAGCCTGTTTTCCTCTGTCATCCGCTGGGCCATAAAGGCGTCATACTGCCGGTCAAGCTCTTCCTTTAAGTCTGTCCGCAGCGCCTCCATAGAGGTATACACCCGGAAAAGGGGCTGGGTGGAACAGCCCAGGGCCTGGGCAAGGCTGCGGGCGTTGACGTTTCCCAGCCCGCCCTCCCGCACAAGTTGTACGGCAGCGGCAAGAATCTCCTGTTTGGTGATGGTAGGTTTTGGGGGCATACCCGGCCTCCTTTATAATAACATATGTTACGTAACATTTGTTATTATAAAACGGATTCCCTTTCCTGTCAAGAAGGAAAATTTGCTCAGTCCAGCTTTATGCCCTTGAGCAGATCGCAGAGGGCCATGGCGGGCAGGGTGAGCAGGCACCACAAAAGGGAATAGGGCAGGCACACCTGTCCCAGGATATTCAGGGGCATGTCCCTGTAATCCCACACCTCGAAGCCCAGCAGATGATTCACCACAAGGCCGGTGCAAAGCTCTACCCCGGTGATAATGCCGGAGCCTGTGAGGCACCGCAGGGCAAGGCTTCTGTGGGACAGAGGGCCGCAGCAGATCCGCCCTATCAGGGTGAGGCACAGGCCCCCTGCAAGGGCCATAGAATAGTGGGTGCGTCCCCGCCAAATCATCTCTAAGGTGGGGTATGCGCAGCTTCCGGTTAAAAACAGCAGTCCGTCCATAAATCGCCATAGGATGCAGGCTTCCCGCACAGGGCCATGAAACATGCATCCGTTCCTCCTTTTTATGCGTGCTTTGCCCATTCCCCGGGCTTTCCTGTATTCTGCCACAAAGGGGGCTTTTTATGAGGGGCGGGTGTTTTTTCCCCGGGCCGCTTGTATTTTGCCCCCTGGTTCGCTATAATATAGATTCAGACGTTACTTTATTTTATAAAGAAAAGGCGGTGTGCGGCATGAAAATTCTGGTGACAGGCGGGGCCGGGTATATCGGTTCCCACACCTGCATTGTCCTGCTGGAACAGGGCTATGAGGTGGTAATTGTGGACAACCTCTGCAACAGCAAGGCTGTGGTGGTGGACAGGATTAAGGAATTGAGCGGCAAGGACGTAACCTTCTATGAGGAGGACGTGTGCAGCGAAAAGGCCCTTAGGGAGATCTTCCGCAAAGAGGGTATTGACGCGGTAATTCACTTTGCCGGGCTGAAAGCGGTGGGGGAGTCTGTGGAAATCCCCCTGCGGTATTATGAAAACAACCTGGGATCCACCATCACCCTTTTAAAGGTTATGGAGGAGTTCCATGTGCAGAACATTGTGTTCAGCTCCTCCGCCACAGTATATGGCGACCTGACACAGCCTCCCCTGCGGGAGGACGCTCCCCTGCCAAACCACGCCAACTGCCCTTACGGCACCACCAAGCTGATGATTGAGCAGGTTTTGAAGGACTATGCCGCCGCAAACCAGGGCTTTAACCCAGTGCTTCTCCGGTATTTTAACCCTGTGGGCGCCCACGAAAGCGGCCGCATAGGGGAGGATCCTGCCGGCATCCCCAACAACCTTTCCCCTTATATCATCCAAACCGTAGTGGGCAAGCGGGACAAGCTCCACGTGTTTGGCAACGACTATCCCACCCCCGACGGCACCTGCCTGCGGGACTATATCCATGTGGTGGATTTGGCGGAGGGCCATGTGGCGGCTTTAAAGCTGTTTGAAAAGGGGAACTGCGGCCTGCGGGTGTATAACCTGGGCACAGGCCGGGCTTATTCTGTGCTGGAGGTGCTGAAAGCCTATTCCGAGGCTGCCGGACAGGAGATCCCCTATGTGATAGAAGGCCGCCGGGCCGGGGACTTGCCGGAAAGCTACGCCGACGTTTCCAAAGCAAAGGAAGAACTGCACTGGGAAGCAAAGCGAACCTTGCAGGACATGTGCGCAGATTCCCTGCGCTGGCAGAGGCAGAACCCCGATGGCTATGGGGAATAAGCTGCTGATAGGGGAGAGGGTGGTGCTGGCCTCCCAGTCCCCCAGCCGGAAAATGCTGCTGGAACAGGCGGGGATAGCCTTTGACGTGGTGGTTTCCGGGGTGGAGGAGGACGTGCCGGAGGGCTTCACCCCCGCCCGGACTGTGGAGGAATTAAGCGCCCGGAAGGCCCGGGCTGTGGCTCCCCTGTGCCCGGGCAGGGCGGTTATCGCGGCGGATTCCGTAGTGTCCATCGACGGGCTGGTGCTGGGCAAGCCGGAAAGCGACGAGGCCGCCTGCCGGATGCTCCGCAGGCTTTCCGGCCGCACCCACGAGATTTTCACCGGGGTATGCCTGCTGGCAAAAGGCGGGCAGCAGGTGTTCCACCAAGTGACCCAGGTGAAGTTTTACGATTTGACTGACGAGGAAATCGCCGCTTACGTGGCCATGGGGGAGTCCCGGGGCCGGGCCGGCTCTTATGGCATTGAGGGCGCGGGGGTTATCCTGGTGGAAAGCATTCAGGGAGACTATTCCAACATTGTGGGCCTGCCTGTGGCGGAAACCCTGCGGCGGCTGCGGGCCATGCTGGGATAGGTCGTCCCCCATGGAGGGAGCTTATGGTAAAAAAGGAATATGCGGGAGAGGAATTTTCTGCCCTGCGGCTGGAGGAGGGGGATTTTCGCGGCGTCCTGTTTGAGGACTGCCTCTTTACAGACTGCCGCTTCCAGGGGCTTTCCTTCCAGGGCTGCCGCTTCACCGGGTGCCATTTTGCCCGGTGCCGCTTAGGAGGGCTTTCCTTTGACAACGTCCAGGCCATGGGCAATTCCTTTGAGGACTGCGCGGTGCTGGGAATAGACTGGGCCGCCCTCTTAGACCCCCGCAAGCAGGATTTGGGCTTCCTGCCCTTTGACAGCTTTGCCCGCTGCACCCTGCACCACTGCCTCTTTTTCCACCTGGAGCTGGGGAAGTTCTCTTTTGCTGGCTGCGATCTTTCCGGCAGCTTTTTTGAGGACTGCCGCCTTAGCGGGGCGGATTTTTCCGGCTGCCTGCTGCGGGGCGCCGCTTTTTCCCACAACGACCTTTCCAGCGCGGATTTCCGGGGGGCCGCGGAGTACAGCTTCTCTATAGAGGGCAACCAGGTGAAGGGGGCGAAGTTCTCCATGCCCGAGGCGGTAAGCCTTCTGTATGGCCTGGGGCTGGAGATTGACGGAGGATGACAGACGGGAGCAAAGGCAGAGGAACGTTTCTTTTTGCCTTTGCTCTTTCTTTTTCAAAGCTTTTGTGGTATACTGGCAAGGCTGGAGCCATGCCTGCGCCTTTATAACAGCCTGCACCCGCTGGGGCAGGACAGGAACCTGTGTGAAAAGCCTGAAAGCTTTCAGGCTTTCGCAGGGCGCAAAAGGGCATACTGCAAGCGGCGTTCCGGCAAAAATACGCGCTGTATCCCTGCGGAAAAAGGGAACAGCAGTGGAGGTTTTTTATGATGGAAAGCAAAACAGCACACCCCGCCCGTCCCATGCAGGAGCTGGTGCTCACTGCCCTGTTCGCCGCCATTATTCTCTTAATGGCTTTCACGCCTTTGGGGCTTATCGACCTGCCCCTTATCAAGGCCACCATCCTGCATGTGCCGGTCATTATCGGCTCTGTGGTTCTTGGCCCTAAGCGGGGGGCTGGGCTGGGCGCTCTTTTCGGCCTTGTCAGCCTTTGGAAAAACACCATGGCCCCCAGCCTTTTAAGCTTTGCCTTTTCCCCCTTTGTGCCCCTGCCCGGAACGGACAAGGGCAGCCTGTGGGCGCTGCTGATCTGCCTTGTGCCCCGCATCCTTACAGGCGCGGTGCCCTGGTTCGTATTTGCCGGCATGTCCCGGCTGGCAAAGGGAAGGGCCTGGGGACGCGGGGCAGGTTTTGTGCTGGCGGGGATTGCCGGCGCGGCGGTGAACACCGTGTTGGTAATGGGCCTGATGGGCCTTGTGCTGGGAGAGGCTTTTGCCGCGGCCCAGGGCATTTCCCATACCCTGGTTAGTGGGGCCATTTTAAGCATTATGCTGGCAAACGGCATTCCCGAGGCCATAGCGGCGGCAGTGCTTTGCGGGGCTGTATGCGCGGGGCTTGACAAGGCCCGCGTTATCCCCAACAGGGAACAGGAGGAGAAAGCATGATTCTTGCAATTGACATAGGCAATACCAACACAGTGCTGGGGTGCCTGGAGGGGGACAATCTCCTTTTCACCCTGCGCATCCGCAGCGACCGCTACAAGACAGCAGACGAATACAGCCTGCTTTTAGAGGGCCTGCTCTCCCGGCAGGGGGTGGATCCCAAGGGCTTAGAGGGCGGGATTTTAGCCAGCGTGGTGCCGGAACTGCGCACTGTCATTGCGGACGCGGCCCGGCAGATGACGGGGAAGGAATTCCTGGTTGTAGGCGCGGGGCTAAAAACAGGCCTGGATATCCGTATCGACAACCCGGCCCAGCTTGGGGCAGACCGGGTGGTGGACGCAGTGGCGGCTTTGGCTGCATACGACCCGCCCTTGGTTATTTTTGACATGGGCACTGCCACCACTATGTCGGTGGTGGGAAAGAACGGCGCCCACCTGGGGGGCATGATTATGCCCGGCCTGCGCACCTCTGTAGACGCCCTCAGCGCCCGGGCGGCCCAGCTTCCCTATATCCATCTGGAAGCCCCGCCCCGGGTTATCGGCACCAACACGGTGGACTGTATGCAGGCCGGGGCTATTTATGGCAGCGCCTGTATGCTGGACGGCCTTATCGGCCGGGTGGAGGAAGCCCTGGGGGAGAAGGTTACGGCAGTGGCCACAGGGGGGCTGATGGCAGTTGTCCACCCTTATTGCAAAAGGGAAATCCACTATGAGCCGAACCTGCTCTTAAAGGGCCTGCACCTGCTCTACGAGAAAAACAGGAAGGCATAAGGCAGCACCGCACAATTCCCTGCTTCCGCCTTAAACGGCATCCCGCGGGAGCTTTTTTCGCCATATACCACTTAGGATTATGTGGTATTGCCATAAATAAAACCGCAAAGAAAGTGCGCGTACCCGCAAAAGGGCCGCGCACTTTTTTATGGCTTCCGCTGTTTCCCGCTGCAAGCCGCCAGGCTTTCCAGCCGCAGCATGGCGCTGGAAAGCATCCGCGTCCCCAAGGCAAACCCCATGGCTGCCGCAGCGCCTCCTGCCCCCAGGCCAATGAAGGAAAACCCGCTTAGAAAAAACAGCCAAACGCCTGCGGCTCCTCCCAGCCCCAGCAAAAGCCCAAAGAGCGCCCAGGCAGAAAGCCTGTACAGCTTTTCCCACATGGAACTGTTATTTTCCACCGCCACCATCCCTTCCAAAAATTTTCCTCCCTTATAATAGGACAAATCGTCCTTTTTGTCAATACTCCTTTATGCCAAAATGTTCTATAAGGACAGGGGCGAGGAGGTGAGCCGGATGGAAAATCGCTTGCGGGAGCTGCGGAAAAAGCGGCGGCTAACCCAGGTGGGCCTGCAAATGCAGACAGGCATCGAGCAGACCCTGATTTCCAAATATGAGCGGGGAGAGCGGGTGCCGCCTACGGAAACCCTGATGGTGCTGGCAAAGTTTTTCGGCACCACCATGGACTATATCATGTGCCTGACGGATAATCCCCAGCGCCCGCCGCCTTTGGGCAGGGAGCCTGCCCCGGATAAGGAAAAGCCCGGTGCCTCAAAATTTTCCAAAAGCACTTGACAAGGGAAAAAAGCAACGGTATAATGATAGTGTCCTAACAGTTTTGGAACTAACAGATTGGGGGATCCCGGAAAGGAGCAGCCAGATGGAAAATCGCGAACCTCTTCAGGGGCATCCGGCCCCGCGCAAGGAGCACTGGGACGAAATCGGCTTTCAGATACACCGGCTGCACATTTTGTGCAAGCGGCTGGTGGATCAGCAGGCCTTTCAGGACATGGCGGAAAAGCCCACCAAAACCCAGACCTGGGTGATGGGGTATCTCTATGAAAACCGGAACCGGGATGTGTTCCAACGGGATATCCAGGAGCAGTTCGGGGTGCGGCGGTCCACAGTGACGGGCATTTTGCAGTTGATGGAAAAAAACGGCTGGATAACCCGGCAGTCTGTAGGGGAGGACGCGCGGCTGAAAAAAATCCAGTTGACCCCGCAGGCAGTGGAGCTGCATGAGCGGGTGGGGGAGTGCATCCGCAAAACAGAGGAGCAGCTTTCCCAGGGGCTTTCCCCGGAGGAAAAGCAGGAGTTTTTCCGGCTGTGCGGCAAGATACGCGGCAATGCTGAGAGCGCCATGAAGTGACAGCGCTCTTTTCTGCCCATATTGTTAGGGAACGTACTGTAAGGATATAAACTTATAAAAATTCAAGGCAGCCATCCCCATCCGCCACACTTACTTGTGAAGGTTTTTGAAGATTTTTAAGAAACTTTTTCCTTAAAAAAGTTTCTTAAGCGGGGTTTGGGGCAGGCCCCCAACGAAAGAAAGGAAGCGGTGCATATGATACGAAAGCTTGCCGGCAGCGTCCGGCAGTATAAGAAGGACGCCTTGCTGGCTCCGGCCTTTGTCACCATGGAAGCGGTGATGGAGGTGGTAATCCCCCTGCTGATGGCAGTGCTGATTGACCAGGGCATTGAAGCAGGGGACATGGGGACTATCCTCAAGGTGGGCGCTGCCCTGGCTGCAGCCACCCTTATTTCCCTGGCCTTTGGTTTTTTGGCAGGACGCAGCGCCGCCAAGGCTTCCGCCGGGTTTGCAGCCAACCTGCGGCAGGATATGTTCCACAAGGTGCAGGGCTATTCCTTTGGGAACATCGACAAATTTTCCTCCGCCAGCATTGTCACCCGGCTTACCACTGACGTGACAAACCTGCAAAACGCTTTCCAGATGATGACCCGTTCGGTGCGGGCGCCTGCCATGCTGGTGTTTTCCCTTATCATGTCTTTTTACCTGAACCCCGGCCTGTCCCTGGTGTTCCTTGTCGCCATCCCGGTTCTGGGGGCAGGTCTGCTGTTTATCGCCAGCAAGGCCCACCCGGTGTTCGAGCGCATGTTCAAGCGCTATGACCGGCTGAACGTGGTGGTGCAGGAAAACCTGCGGGGCATTCGGGCGGTGAAAGCCTTTGTGCGGGAGGAGCACGAGACGGAGAAGTTTACAGCCGCCAGCGAGGACATCCGGCACGATTCGGCCCTGGCGGAAAAAATCCTGGCCTTTAACGCACCGTTAATGCAGTTTTGCATGTATGCCTGCATTCTGCTCATCTCCTGGTTTGGGGCAAAGCTGATTTTCAAAGGCTCCATGACCACAGGCCAGCTTATGAGCCTTTTGTCCTATGCCAGCCAAATCCTTATGAGCCTGATGATGCTCTCCATGTTCTTTGTGATGATCACCATGTCCCGGGCTTCCATAGAGCGCATTACAGAGCTGCTGGAGGAGGAAAACGAAATTAGCGACGGGGAAAAGGGCCTTGCGGCTGTGGCAGACGGCTCTGTGCGCTTTGAGAACGTGGAGTTCCGCTATCAAAAGGAGGGGCGTGTGTGCCTTTCCGAAATTAACCTGGAAATTGCCTCTGGCCAGACTGTGGGCATTCTGGGGGGCACAGGCGCTGGCAAAAGCAGCCTGGTGCAGCTTATCCCCCGGCTGTATGACTGCACCGGGGGCCGGGTGCTGGTGGGCGGCGCGGACGTGCGGGACTATACCCTCCGGGCCTTGCGGGAGGAGGTTGCCATGGTGCTGCAAAAAAACGAGCTTTTCTCCGGCACCATCAAGGAAAACCTGCGCTGGGGCAATGAAAGGGCCACAGACGAGGAGCTTGCCCATGTGTGCGAGCTGGCCCAGGCAGACGGGTTTATCCGGCAGTTCCCAGAGGGCTATGACACCTATATCGAGCAGGGAGGCTCCAATGTGTCCGGCGGGCAGAAGCAGCGGCTGTGCATTGCCAGGGCCTTGCTGAAAAAGCCGAAAATCCTTATTTTAGACGATTCCACCAGCGCGGTGGACACCCGCACAGACGCCCTCATCCGCCAGGCCTTCCGGGAGGAAATCCCCGGCACCACGAAAATCATCATTGCCCAGCGGGTAGCCTCTGTCCAGGATGCCGACCAGATTATCGTGCTGGATGGCGGTAAGATAGCGGATGCGGGCACCCATGAGGAACTGATGGAAAAGAGCGCCATTTACCGGGAAGTATATGAATCGCAGCAGAAGGGAGAGGATGGCCATGGCGCAGCCTAGAGTACACGGAGGCCCTCCGGGCCGGGGGCCGGGAGCCTTTGTAAAAGGCCAGGGGCCTAAAAACCAGGGGAAAACCATAAAACGGCTGTTAAGCTATTTGGGCCGGGGGTATCAGGCGCGGTTTGCCGTGGTGCTTCTTTGCATCCTGCTAAGCGCTGTGGCCGGGGTGCTTGGATCCATGTTCCTGCAAACCCTCATTGACGATTACATCGAACCCCTTATGGCAGTATATGCCGGCACGTCCCAGGCCTTTTCCAGTGTAGGGCAGGGGATGGCGGCCCTGCTGGGGGCCATTGGCAGGATGGCGCTTATCTACCTTTTAGGCGTTGGCTCCACCTTCCTATATAACTGGCTGATGGTGGGCATTTCCCAGGGAATGCTGAAAAAAATCCGGGACGATTTGTTCTCCCACATGCAGGCCTTGCCTATCAAGTATTTCGACACCCACACCCACGGCGACCTGATGAGCCGCTACACTAACGACACCGACACCCTGCGGCAGATGATTTCCCAGGGAATCCCCCAGGCCTTTTCCTCGGTGATCACAGTGGTTTCCGTGTTCTGCGCCATGGTAACCACCAGCATCCCCCTCACGGCTCTGGTAGTCCTGTTCGTGGCTTTCATGCTGGCGGTAACCAAGCATATCGGCGGGCAGAGCGGCAAGTATTTCGTCCGGCAGCAGCGGGCCTTGGGGGCGGTGAACGGCTTTATCGAAGAGCTGGTCACCGGGCAGAAGGTGGTGCAGGTGTTCTGCCATGAGGACAAAGCCAAAGAGGACTTTGACGCTCTCAACGAGGAACTGCGCCGGGAAGCGGACGCTGCCAACAGCTACGCCAACATTATGGGGCCGGTTATGAACAACCTGGGCCACTTGCAGTATGTGCTCATCGCCATTGCCGGAGGCGCCCTGTCCCTTTCCGGCATAGGCGGGCTGACCCTGGGAGGCATCGCGGCGTTTTTGCAGCTAAGCCGCAGCTTCACCCAGCCCATCAGCCAGATTTCCCAGCAGTTCAACACCATCATTATGGCCCTGGCCGGAGCCGAGCGCATCTTTGACGTGATGGATGAGGCCCCAGAGCAGGACGAGGGGTATGTCACCCTGGTGAACGCAAAAGAGGTGGACGGAAAGCTTGCGGAGACAGCGGAGCGCACAGGGCTGTGGGCCTGGAAGCACCCCCACCACGATGGATCTGTCACCTACACCCGGCTGACAGGCCGGGTGGAACTGCGGGAGGTGGACTTCGGCTACAATGAGGAAAAGCTGGTGCTCCACGACGTGTCTTTGGAGGCCCAGCCCGGGCAGAAGGTGGCCTTTGTAGGGGCCACAGGCGCGGGCAAAACCACCATCACCAACCTGATAAACCGCTTCTATGACATTGCGGACGGGAAAATCCGCTATGACGGCATCAACATCAACAAGATTAAAAAGCCGGATCTCCGCCGCTCTTTGGGCATTGTGCTCCAGGACACCAACCTGTTCACCGGGACGGTGGGGGACAACATCCGCTACGGAAAGCTTGACGCCACCGACGAGGAGGTGGAAGCGGCGGCAAAGCTTGCAAACGCCGACAGCTTCATCCGCCGCCTGCCAAAGGGCTATGACACAGTGCTCTCCGGGGACGGGGGCAGCCTTTCCCAGGGCCAGCGGCAGCTTCTGGCCATTGCCCGGGCGGCTGTGGCAGATCCCCCTGTGATGGTGCTGGACGAGGCCACCTCTTCCATCGACACCCGCACCGAACGCCTGGTGCAGCAGGGTATGGACGGGCTGATGCAGGGCCGCACTGTGTTTGTCATCGCCCACAGGCTTTCCACTGTGCAGAATTCCGACAGCATTATGGTGCTGGAGCTGGGCCGCATTATCGAGCGGGGCAGCCATAAAGAGCTTATTGCCCAGAAGGGGAAATACTACCAGCTTTACACAGGTGCCTTTGAGCTGGAATAGCTTTCCCGGGATATGGTTTCAGCCTGCCGCAAAGCGTTGTTTTTATTGTGCCATCCGTCAAAATGTAAAAAAAGGAAATACCGCTTGACAAGAGCGGATTTGGATGGTATAATACAACACGTAATTTGCGCGAGTGCTGGAACTGGCAGACAGGCACGTTTGAGGTGCGTGTGTCTTCGACGTACGGGTTCAAGTCCCGTCTCGCGCACCAGCGTTCCGCGCTCCCATGAAAATGGGGGCGCGGACTTTTTTAAGGGCGCGGAAAGTAAAGAGGAACAACGCAGGCGGGTGGGGTGCAGTCCCTATCCGCCGTCAGGCGTTGCATATGGCGGAAAGGAGGGCTTTTATGCCCTTTTGGAAGAAACCGGCGGCAGGCCCGGTGGATTTTCTGGCGGTGGGGCTGGGAAACCCCGGCAGGGAATATGAAAACACCCGGCACAACGCGGGCTTTATGGCCCTGGATTTGCTGGCGGAAAAGCATCATTCGGAAATAAAGCGGATAAAATTTAAAGGCACAGTGGGGGAGTGTACCCTGGGCGGCAGGCGCGCCCTGCTTTTAAAGCCCGGCACCTTTATGAACCTGAGCGGGCAGGCTGTGCAGGAGGCCATGGCCTTTTACAAGCTGCCTCCGGAGCGGGTGCTCATTCTGTTTGACGATATCAGTCTGCCCCCGGGGCGCCTGCGCATCCGCCGCAAGGGCAGCGCCGGCGGCCACAACGGCATGAAGAATATCATCTATCTCTCCGGGTCGGATCAGTTTCCCCGGATAAAAATCGGGGTGGGCCAGAAGCCCCATCCCGACTATAACCTGGCGGACTGGGTACTGTCCAAATTTACAGACAAGGAGCGGGAAGCCCTGGGCACAGCCCTGGAAAACGCCTGCGCCGCCTGCGAGCTTATCGCCAAGGGAGAGCTGGACAGGGCCATGAATCTGTATAATAGCTGAAGCACAAAGGTTTTTGGAGGAGGCATAAGGAAGCCCTTTTCAGGAAAAGGCTCCTTATGCGGAAGCCGGGGCTTTGCCCCAACCAAGGAGGAGCCATGAAATTTCTTTTTAACGCGCTGAAACACTCCCCGGAATATATGAATCTCAGCCGGGCGGTGCGGGCGGGCGCCCTGCCCGGGGCTGTAACAGGGCTTTCCGGGATACACAAATGCCTGGTAATAGCCTCCCTGTGCCGGGAAACCGGGCGCAAGGCCCTGGTCATTGCGGCGGACGAGGGGGAGGGCCAGCGGTTTTCCCAGGACTTAACGGCCCTGGGGCTGCGGGTGGCCCAGTATCCTTTGCGGGACTTTAACTTCCGGGACACAGCGGGAGCCTCCCATGAATATGAGCAGCTTCGGATAGAAGCCCTTTCCAGCCTGCAAAGCGGCCTGTGCGACTGCGTGGTGGCCTGCATGGACGCGGCCCTGCAATACACCCTAGGCCCAGAAGAGCTTTCCTCCCGGCTGTTTGCCCTGGAAGCCGGGGCGCGCCTTTCCCCGGAGGAGTTGCTGGGAGCGTTGGTAAGCTGCGGGTATACCCGGGAGGATCAGATTGAGGGCACCGGGCAGTTTTCCCACAGGGGCGGCATTGTGGACTTCTTCTCCCCCAGCGCCCGGGAGCCTGTGCGGGTGGAGTTCTGGGGGGATGAAATTGACTCTATCTCCTTTTTCGATCCCCAAAGCCAGCGGCGCACAGAGCCTGCGGGCAGGGTGGACTTAGCCCCCTGCGTGGAGGTGCTGCCGAAAAACACCGGAGCGCTTATAAAAAAGATAGAAAAGCTTGCAGCCTCCCTGCGGGGGAAGCGGGCGCCCAAGGCCCGGGAAGTGCTGGAGGGGGAGGCCCAAAAGCTAAAAGACGGACTGCACCTTGGCTCTATGGATAAATTCATCTCCCTGGTGTATGAAAAGCCCGCCACCCTCTTTGACTATTTCCCTGCTGAAACCAGCCTCCTTTTCTTCTCCGAAGGGAATAAGCTGAAGGAGCGTATGCGCACCACTTTGTGGCAGTGGGGGGAGGATGTAAAGGCTTATCTGGAGGAAGGGCTTTTGTGCAAGGGCCTTGACATGTTCTCAGAAACCTGGGAATATGCCCTTTCCCAGGCGGAGCGCACCCCGGCTCTGTTTCTGGACGTGTTCGCCCGGGGCAGCTATGAGGTGCCCACCCGCACCCTTGTAAACATGACGGTGCGGCAGTTCCCGGTGTGGGGCGGGGGCGTGGAGCTGCTTATGGAGGATTTGTCCGCCCTGCTGCGGGAAAAACGGGCCTGCGTGGTGCTTTCCGGCACCAGGCGGGCAGGGGAGGCCCTGGCCCAGGATTTAAAGCAGGCGGGTCTGCCCGCGGCCTATGTGGAATCCCCCTCCACCTGCCAGAAGGGCACAGTCACAGTGACGGAGGGTACCCTCTCCGCCGGGTTCGACCTGCCAAACGCCCAGTTTTCCCTTTTAACCCATGGGCGGCTGGGGGCTGTGAAGCAGAAAAAAAAGAAGCGGGACAAAAACAGCAAGGAAATTTCCTCCCTTTCCGAGCTTTCCCCCGGGGATTATGTTGTTCACGCCGCCCATGGCATCGGCATTTTTGAGGGCATCCACAAGCTGGAGATGAACGGCATTTTAAAGGATTATATCAAGGTGCGCTATGCCAAAAGCGACACCCTCTATGTGCCTGTCACCCAGCTTGACATGGTGAGCAAGTATATCGGCCCCCGGGAGGACGCGGGGGTGAAGCTGCACAGGCTGGGGGGCCAGGAGTGGCAGAAGCAGAAGGCACGGGTGCGGGCGGCGGTGAAGGACATCGCCAGGGAGCTGATACAGCTTTATGCCCAGCGGATGCAGGAAAAAGGCTATGCCTTCCCGCCGGACGGGGAGTGGCAGCGGGACTTTGAAAACCGCTTTGCCTTTGACGAAACAGAGGATCAGCTCCGGTGCGTGGGGGAAATCAAGGACGATATGGAAAAGGAATCCCCCATGGATAGGCTTTTATGCGGGGACGTGGGCTTTGGCAAAACAGAGGTGGCCCTGCGGGCAGCCTTCAAATGCATCACTGCCGGGAAGCAGTGCGCCATCCTGGTGCCCACCACCATCCTGGCCTGGCAGCATTACCAGACCATTTTAAGGCGCATGGAGGGCTTCCCTGTAGACGTGGAGCTGCTGTCCCGCTTCCGCACGCCAAAGCAGCAGGAGGAAATCCTGCGCCGGGTGAAAAGGGGCAGTGTGGACGTGGTTGTGGGCACCCACCGCCTGGTGAGCAAGGACGTGGGCTTTAAAGACCTGGGCCTTGTCATCATCGACGAGGAGCAGCGCTTTGGGGTGGCCCAGAAGGAAAAGCTGAAAACCCTGTGCAAGTCTGCCGACGTGCTCACCCTTTCCGCCACGCCCATCCCCCGCACCCTGAACATGGCCCTTTCCGGCATACGGGACATGTCGGTAATTGAAGAAGCCCCTCACGACCGGCACCCGGTACAGACCTATGTGCTGGAATACGACCAGGGCGTGATAAATGACGCCATTTTCCGGGAGCTGAGAAGGGGCGGGCAGGTGTATTTCCTCCATAACGACGTGGCCTCCATAGAGCGTGTGGCGGCCCGCATCCAGCAGAACGTGCCCCAGGCCAGAATCGGCATCGGCCATGGCAAGATGAACGAGGAGGAGCTTTCCGAGGTGTGGCGGCAGCTTTTAGACCACGAAATCGACATCCTGGTGTGTACCACCATTATTGAAACAGGGGTAGACGTGCCCACTGCCAATACCCTCATCATCGACAACGCCGACCGCATGGGCCTTTCCCAGCTTCACCAGCTCAGGGGCCGGGTGGGCCGCAGCAACCGCAGGGCCTATGCCTACCTCACCTATGCTCCCAACAAGGCCCTGACGGAAATTGCCCAGAAGCGGCTTTCCGCCATCCGGGAGTTTACAGAATTTGGCTCCGGCTTTAAAATCGCCATGCGGGATTTGGAAATCCGGGGGGCCGGGAACATTTTAGGCGGTGAGCAGCACGGGCACATGGAAACCGTGGGGTATGACATGTATATCCGGCTGTTAAGCGAGGCTGTGGGCCTGATGAAGGGGGAAGAGCCGAAGCGCCCGGTGGACGAAGGGTGCCTGGTGGATATGCAGGTGCAGGCCCACATCCCGGAAAGCTATATCGAAAGCCTGAACCTGCGGCTGGACGTGTACAGGCGCATTGCCGAGGTGGAGACAGAGTCCGACGCCATGGACGTGACAGACGAGCTTATCGACCGCTTTGGCGACCCGCCCCCGGCTGTCCAGGGGCTTATCGACATTGCCCTGCTGCGGAACACCGCCTCCCGGCTGGGGATAACAGAGGTGAAGCAGCAGGGGGAGGCCCTCCTGCTGTACGTGGCACAGCTTGACATGGGCCAGGTGGGCGCGCTGATAAAGCTGATGCAGGGCCGGGTGCTGTTAAGCGCGGGCAGCAGGCCGTACCTCAGCGTAAAGCTTCAGGGCAGGGAACCCTTGGAGGCGCTTTCGGAAGTCCTCTCCGCCATGGAAGAGGCAGGCGGCCCTGTTGACAGGGCAGAGGGGAAATGATATACTTTTTGCCAGACTTTCGTGAAATGGGAGGAAAAAGTATCAACATCTTAGCTATGCACAAACTTGTGGGATGCAGCCCTAACCGGATCAGGAGAACTATCTTGAATTTTAGGAGGATGCATCATGGACCATAACGATACGATTCTGGAAACAGAACGGCTGATTTTGCGCCGCTACCGGGAAAGCGACCTGCAGGATCTGTTCGAGTACCTCTCCGACCCGGAGGTGGTGCGCTTTGAGCCGTATAAGCCCAAAACCCTGGAGGAATGCCGGGAGGATCTGGCCTGGCGTGTCTCCACAGAGGAGATGACGGCAGTAGAGCTGAAAGCGGAAGGAAAGCTGATTGGCAACGTGTACCTGGGCAGGCGGGACTTTGAAAGCCTGGAAATGGGCTATGTGTTTAACCGCCGGTACTGGGGCCAGGGCTTTGCCGCTGAAAGCTGCCGGGCGCTTATAGGGCGGGCGTTTGAGCAGGGGGCGCACCGCGTCTTTGCCGAATGCGACCCCCGGAACAGGGCCTCCTGGCGGCTGCTGGAATCTCTGGGCTTTGCCCGGGAGGGATGCCTGCGGCAGAATGTCTATTTTTGGAAGGACGAAAACGGGCGGCCCCTCTGGAAAGACACCTATGTGTACGGGCTGCTGGACAGCCGGGAAAGCGAAAAGCGAAATAAACAGTAGACAACCAGGGCATTTTGCTGTATAATAAGCGGGTACGGCATGTTTTGCCAGAATACGGAATTTTAAAACCTATAATACTGTGAAAGGCATGATACCCATGAGAAATGTTTTGAAAAAAGCCCTCTGCCTGTGCCTGGCCCTGTGCCTGGCGGTAAGCTGTGGGGCCTGCTACAGCGAGGACGATACCTGGGCCGCGAAACACGGCGATGACGTGATGCCCATTGGCGCGTACATCTATTACCTCAGCAGCGCTTACACCGAGGCCGGCAACCGGGTGGCGGCAACCGACAAGATCCTGGAAGGGGAAATTGACGGGCAGAAGTCTAAAGACTGGATGAAGGACAGGGCTTTGGCCTATGTGGGCGCATACTATTTTATCTGCGACAAGTTTGAGGAGCTGGGCCTGGAGATGCAGACCAGCGACCTGACCGCCATTGAAACCGGCGCTTCCACTTACTGGCCCTATTTTAAGAGCAGGCTGGAGGCCATGGGCGTTTCCGAAGAGTCCTTTAAAAAGGCTTATGCCGAGCACAACGTGCGCGCCCGGCTGGTCATGCTGGCCATGTATGGCGAGGGCGGCGAGAAAGAGCTTTCTGAAAGCGAAATGCTGGACTACTACAAAGAGAATTATGACAGCTATGAGTATATGTACGTGTCCAAGAGCAAAATGGACGAAGATGGCAACAGCGTGGCCCTTACAGACCAGGAAAAGCAGGATATGCTGGACAGCATAAACGAGTATGCCGACAAGATCAACAGCGGGGAAACCACCTTCTCGGAAGCGTACACGGATTATTCCTATGAAACCCAGACCACGCCCCAGCATGAAACGCCTGGCGCCGCCAAAAAGAGCGAAATGCACCCCAACATCTCCGGCGCGCTGCCCGACATGAAGGACAATGAAGCTAAAGTGCTTGAGGTGGATATGGGCATCTACCTGCTGCAAAAGCTTTCCCTGGAGGATCGCTTCAAGGAAGTTATGGAGGATGCCACCCAGAAGGAAGACCTGCTGGTGGAAATGAAGGGCAACGAGTTCAACGAGTATGCGCTGGAGCAAGGCAAGGCCCTTAACGGCGTGGAGGTCAATGAAAAGGCCATCGGCCGCGTCAAGGTAGACGATGTGGTGACAGATAAGAACCAGACCGGCGCTTCCGTAGCCCCCTCTTCCAGCGGGGACGGGGAAAGTTCTGCCGCTGAAAGTTCAGAGACTGAGTAAAAATAACCCGCAAAGCGGGCAGCGCCTCCGGCATAGGGCCGGGGGCGCTTTTTGTTCCATCCAAAAGCCTCTGGGAAAAACGCCGAAAAACAAAGGCGGATTTTAGGCGTTTTGTGCAGGAGGCTCATCCGGCCGCCGGGAAACCCAGCTTTCGCGCGGCTGTAGGCGTTTTTTTAAATTGACATTTTTCAGGATTCTACCCAGTATTGCCCTTTACTTTTTCATAGGCGGAGTGTATAATGATAAAGTAATGCGCGCCTAAAATATTCCGTTTTTTTTAGGCAGCCTTTCCGAGCGTCTTTTTCCCGGGAAGGCGGCATAAGCATTCTTTTGCAGGAGGTGAGAAGTTTTGGCAAAAGACACCATGCAGGCCGTAAACCAGGCGGAGCAGGATGCCCGCCAGACGGTGCTGCGTGCCAAAGAGGAAGGCGAACAGCTAGTGGCAAAAGCCGTGGAGCAGGGCAAAGAAGCCATTGCGGGCGCGGTGAAGGAGGCCAGGAAAAAGGCCGAGGTGCTGCGGGGCGTAGCCCGCGCAGACGCGGAAAAGCTGCACGCCCAGTCTGCGCAGGCGCTTGCGGATACCCAGGCAGACCTGCAAGCCAGTGCCGGAAAGGCCCGCGAGAAGGTGGCGGGGGAGATCCGGAAAATCGTTTTGGGGCAGCCCTAAAGGAGGTCGATGCAGATGGCGGTAGTGGAAATGAAGCGTATACATATATATGCGCTGAAAAACAACCGCAAAAAAATCCTGGAAATGCTGCAGCGCAAAGGCGCCGTGGAGGTAAACTCCCCGGACACCGCCGAGGAGCTTTTCTCCAAAACGGACACTGCCTCCGCAAAGCAGACATTTGAAAAGAACGTACAGCTTATTACCAACGCTGTGACGGTGCTGGACAGCTACGCCCCGCCCCAGAAGGGGATGCTCTCCATGCTGGAGGGGCGCACAGCCATCAGCGCCAAGCAGTATGATCAGACCGCCAAAGAGGCCCCGGAAGTGACGAAAAAGGCTTCCCGCATTGGGGCGCTGGGCAAGAAGGTTGCCGACGAACAGGCGGAAATCCTGCGGCTGGAAGCGCAAATTGAGAGCCTTGCCCCCTGGCTGGGGCTGGACATTTCCATGCGCACAAAGGGCACAGGATCCACAGCCGTGTTTATCGGCTCTTTCCCGGAGGAAGTGCCGGAAGCGGATTTAAAGAATAAGCTGGCCCAGGCGCTGCCAAAGGTTTCCTCCGTTACGGTGGAGGTGGTAAGCGCCCAGGCGCAGCAAACCTGCGTTTTCGTGATGTGCCACAGCAGCCACGCAAATGAAGTGGAGGGCGCTTTGCGGGGCATGGGCTTTACGTACCCGGCGGCCCCCTCCAAAAAAGCTCCCGCAGAGCGCGTGGAGGAGCTGAAGGGCCGCATTGGGAATGCCCGGAGGGAGATCGAAAAGGCAGAAGCGGAAATCCGTTCTTTTGCCGGCGACCGGGAGGCCTTGCTCTTTACAGCGGATTATTTCACCATGCGCCGGGATAAATACCAGGTGCTGGGGGAATTGTGGCAAAGCCCCCATGTGTTCTACCTGACGGGCTTTGTGCCCGCTCACATAGCCCCCCTGCTGCAAAAGCAGCTTGAGGAGGAGTATAAAGCTTTTGTAGAGCTGGAGACCCCCTCTGAGGACGAGGACTTGCCGGTGAAGCTGCAAAACGGCTTCTTTGCTTCTGCTGTGGAAAGCGTCATTGATGGCTACAGCCTGCCTGGCAAGTGGGAGGTTGACCCTTCCAAGGTCATGTGCGTGTTTTATTACGTGCTCTTCGGCATGATGCTGTCAGACGCAGGGTATGGCTTCCTCATTGCCCTGGGCACAGCCATCGTGCTCTTAAAGTTTAAAAACATAGAAGCGGGCCTGCGCAAGACCATGCGCATGTTCTTCTTCTGCGGCGTGTCCACAATGTTCTGGGGCGTCATGTTCGGCAGCTATTTTGGCAACGCGGTGGATACCATCGCCCACACCTTCTTCGGATACTATTCGAACATCCCCTCTGTAGACAACATCCCGTCTTTAACGCCGCCCCTGTGGTTCGCCCCGTTAAGCGACCCCATGCGGCTGATGCTGTTCAGCTTCCTGCTGGGCATCATCCATTTGTTCGCCGGCTTGGCCATGCAGATTTACCAGTATGCAAAGCGCGGGAAATATGCCGACGCCCTGTATGATTCGGGCTTCTGGTATATGCTGGTGGGAGGCCTTATCATTGCCCTGGTGGGCAGCGACATGTTCCAGGATATGATGAGCCTGGATTTAGCCATCCCCTCCATCGTCAGCACCATCGCCATTGTACTGGCAGCTATTGGCGCGGTGGGCATCATTGCCACCAGCGGCCGGGAGAGCAAAGGCGTAAAGCGCCTCTTAAAGGGCCTTTACGGGCTTTACGGTGTTTCAAGCTGGCTTTCCGACATCCTGTCCTATTCCCGCCTGCTGGCTTTAGGCCTTGCCACCGGCGTTATTGCCAACGTGTTCAACATGCTGGGCACCATGGCAGGGGGCGGCGTTGTAGGAGCCATCCTGTTCATCCTGGTCTTTATCATAGGCCACGTTCTCAACCTGCTCATCAATTTGCTGGGCGCATACGTGCATACCAACCGTTTGCAGTATGTGGAGTTCTTCGGCAAATTCTATGAGGGCGGCGGGCGGAAGTTCGAGCCTTTTGCCGCTAAGACAAAATACTTTAAGATTACGGAGGAAAAGTAAAATGGACATCTCTAGCTTAGTATTCAATTGGGATCAGTTAGGCATTGTGTTCGCGCTGGCCGGCGCTGTGCTGGCTGCACTCATGGGCGGCATCGGCTCCGCCATCGGCGTTGGCATGACCGGCCAGGCCGCCGCGGGCGTTGTAACAGAAGACCCCTCCCAGTTCGGCAAGGTTCTGATTCTCCAGCTCCTGCCCGGCACCCAGGGCATTTACGGCTTGCTCATCGGCTTCGTCACCCTGACCCAAATCGGCATTCTGGGCGGCAGCGCCGACCTGACCCTGGCTAAGGGCCTGCTGTACCTGGCCGCCTGCCTGCCCATGGCAATTGTAGGCCTGGTGTCCGCCAAATGGCAGGCAAAGGCTGCTGTGTCCTCCATCTCCCTGGTGGCAAAGCGCCCCGACCAGTTTGGTAAGTCCATGATCTTCCCCGCCATGGTGGAAACCTACGCGGTTCTGGCCCTGCTCATCTCCATCCTCTCCATCACCAGCATTGGCGGCCTGTCCGTATGAGGAACCCGCTGAAACCTGAGAGAGAGGAGGGACAGGGATGACCGGACTGGAATCGATCATCAACCAAATCGCGGGAGACGCCCAGCAGGAGGCTTCCGAAATCCTCGCCGGGGCAAAAGAGCGGGCTGAAAAGGCTGCTAAAGAGGCCCAGGAGGAGGCAAAGCGCCAGGCTGACGCCATTTTGCAAAAGGGCGAGCAGGACGCAAAGGACATCCGGGAACGGGCGCAGTCTGCCGCGGAACTTGAAAAACGCAATCAGATGCTTTCCTTTAAGCAGAGCCTCATTGGGGAGGCCATTGAAGAAACCAGGGCTTCCTTGGAGGAGGCTCCGGACAAGGAGTATTTCGACACGCTCCTGCAGCTTTACAAGCGCTTCGCCCAAAAGGGCCAGGGAGAGCTGCGGCTGAACCAGAAGGATTTAAAGCGCCTGCCCGGCGATTTTCTCGCCCGTTTGAAGCAGGCTGTTCCGGAAGCCGACATGCACATTTCCCCTGCGCCTGCCGATATAGAAAGCGGGTTCCTTTTGGTGTATGGGGGCATGGATATCAACTGCACCTTCCGGGCGGTTTTTGAAGATGCCGCAGACGCACTGCGGGACGCTGCCGGCAGGCTGCTGTTCCCGGCATAAATCCCCCTAAAGAAAGGAATTCCCATCTATGAGTGACGATTTTATCTACGCGGTGGCGCGGGTGCGCTCGAGAGAGCTTGCCCTGCTGGGCCGTCAGGACATCGACCAGCTCATGGCCTGCAGGGGGTTCGACGAGTGCCTGCGGGTGCTGAACGACAAGGGCTGGAGCGGCGGCAGCTCTGCCGAAGCGCTGCTTGCGGCAGAGGAGGAAAAGACCTGGGCTTTCATCCGGGAATTGACGGATGACCTGGCGCCCTTCTCCGTGCTGCTGTACCCTATCGACTACAACAACCTCAAGGCTGCGGTCAAGTGCGTGGTAACAGACACCCAGCCCCAGAACGTGTTCCTGAGCGGGGGTTCCATTGACCCCCAGGCGATGGTGCGCTGTGTGAAGGATAACGACTTCACATCCCTGCCCCCCCAAATGGCGGAGGCAGCGGACGAGGCATACCATGTGCTGCTGCAGACTGGCGACGGGCAGTTGTGCGACGTAATCCTGGACAGGGCCTGCCTGACAGGCATCCTCCAGTGCGGCAAGGACAGCAAAAACGAGCTTTTGGAGCAGTATGCCCAGTTGCGGGTGGCTGTCTCCAACATTAAGACTGCGGTGCGCGCCTGCAAAACAGGCAAGTCCAAAGCCTTTATCGACCAGGCCCTGGCCCCCTGCGGCACCCTGGACGTGTCCTCCCTTTCCGCCGCTGCCTGCAAAAGCGTGGAAGATATCTACGGGTATCTTGCCGCCACGCCCTACAGCGGGGCCGCTGAAAAGCTGAAGGAATCCTATTCAGCCTTTGAAAAGTGGTGCGACGATCAGGTAATGGATCTGATTAAAGAGCAAAAGCGCAACCCCTTCACAGTAGGCCCTCTGTTCGCCTATGTATTGGCGCGGCAGAATGAGGTGAACACTGTGCGGATTATCCTCTCCGGCAAGCTTAACGAGCTGGACGACGGGGTTATCCGGGAAAGGCTGAGGGATATGTATGTATAAGATTGGCGTATTAGGCGACCGGGACAGCATTTACGGCTTTGCCGCCCTGGGCCTGGAAGTGTTCCCGGTGTCCACCCCCGAGGACGGGGCCAGGGCCTTGCGGAACCTGTGCGATCAAAACTATGGCATTGTGTATATCACCGAGGCCATGGCAGAAGAGCTGGCTCCCGAGCTGGAGCGCTGCCGGGAAAACCTGCTGCCCGCCGTTATCCCCATCCCCGGGGTGCATGGCAACACAGGGCTTGGCATCAATATGGTGAAGCGCTCGGTAGAGCAGGCCGTAGGCTCTGATATTATCTTTAACCAAAAATAAGCTGTACAATAAAATCATCGAGAAACGGGTGATCGAGAAACATGAGTAAAGGCACTATCAAAAAAGTGGCCGGACCTCTCGTCATCGCCAAGGGTATGCGCGACGCCAACATGTTCGACGTGGTGCGCGTCAGCGACAGGCGCCTGATTGGCGAGATCATCGAGATCCATGGCGACGAAGCCTCCATCCAGGTTTACGAGGAGACTTCCGGCCTTGCCCCCGGGGCGCCTGTGGAATCCACCGGCGAGCCTATGAGCGTGGAGCTGGGGCCTGGCCTTATCAGCAGTATCTATGACGGCATCCAGCGCCCCCTGGACGATATTATGAAGGTTGCGGGCAACAACCTGTCCAGAGGCGTGGAAGTCCCCTCCCTAAAGCGGGACGCCAAGTGGGAGTTTGTGCCCGCCATGAAGGCCGGCGACGAGGTTTCCGGCGGCGACATCATCGGCACTGTGCAGGAGTCTGAAATTGTCTCCCACAAAATTATGGTTCCCCCTGGCATTACAGGTACCATCAAGGAGATAAAAGGCGGCAGCTATGTGGTCACAGACACCGTCTGCACCGTCACCACCAAAGACGGCAAGGACGTGCCGGTAACCCTGATGCAGAAGTGGCCTGTGCGCCGCGGCCGTCCCTACAAGCAGAAGCTGTCCCCCGACATGCCCCTGATTACAGGCCAGCGGGTGGTGGATACTTTGTTCCCCATTGCAAAAGGCGGCGTGGCGGCTGTGCCCGGCCCCTTCGGCAGCGGCAAAACTGTTGTGCAGCACCAGCTTGCCAAGTGGGCTGAGGCCGACATCGTGGTTTACATCGGCTGCGGCGAGCGCGGCAACGAGATGACCGACGTGCTCAACGAGTTCCCCGAGCTGGTTGACCCGAAAACAGGCCAGTCCCTGATGAAGCGCACGGTGCTGATTGCCAACACCTCCGACATGCCTGTGGCGGCCCGGGAGGCCTCCATCTACACCGGCATTACCATTGCCGAATATTTCCGCGACATGGGCTATTCCGTAGCCCTCATGGCCGACTCCACCTCCCGCTGGGCAGAGGCCCTCCGCGAGATGTCCGGCCGTCTGGAAGAAATGCCCGGCGAAGAAGGCTACCCTGCTTATCTGGGCAGCCGCCTGGCTCAGTTCTACGAGCGCGCGGGCCGCGTGATGACCTTGTGCTCCGGCGACCGGGAAGGCGCCCTGTCCGTTATCGGCGCTGTATCCCCTCCCGGCGGCGACATTTCCGAGCCTGTCTCCCAGGCCACCCTGCGCATTGTCAAGGTGTTCTGGAGCCTGGACTCCTCCCTGGCCTACAAGCGGCACTTCCCTGCCATCAACTGGCTTACAAGCTATTCCAACTACATGGACACCATGCAGGATTGGTTTAACCAAAACGCCGGGGAGGACTGGATCGAGCTGCGCAACAAGCTGATGCGTCTTCTGCAGGACGAGTCCGAGCTGGAAGAAATTGTGCAGCTTGTTGGCATGGACGCCCTCTCCGCCCCTGACCGCCTGAAGCTGGAAGCCGCCCGGTCTATCCGCGAGGACTTCCTCCATCAGAACGCCTTCGATGATATCGACACCTACACCTCCCTGGAGAAGCAGCATGACATGATGCAGCTTATCATTGCCTACTATGAGAAGGCCGCCGAGGCTTTAAGCGAGGGCGCCGATATCAACACCCTGATAGACCTGCCTGTGCGGGAACAGATTGGCCGCTTCAAGTACACAGAGCCTGAGAAGGTGAAGGAAGTCTTTAATGAGGTTTCCAAGCAGTTGGAGCAGGAACTTTATGACGCCAAACAGGCAAAGGAGGAATTCTGATGCCCAAGGAATATAGGACGATCCAAGAGGTTGCCGGCCCCCTGATGCTGGTGCGCGACGTGGAAAACGTGGCCTATGACGAGCTGGCGGAAATTGAGCTGTTTAACGGCGAGAAGCGCCGCTGCAAGGTGCTGGAGATTAACGAGGGCAACGCCCTGGTGCAGCTTTTTGAAAACTCCACCGGCATCAACCTCTCTAACTCCAAGGTGCGCTTTTTAGGCCGCAGCATGGAGCTGGGGGTCAGCGAGGACATGCTGGGCCGCGTATTCGACGGCCTGGGCCGGCCCATTGACGGCGGCCCGGACATCCTGCCCGACCGCCGGGCAGACATCAACGGCCTGCCCATGAACCCCGCCGCCCGCAACTATCCCCAGGAGTTTATCCAGACCGGTGTTTCCGCCATCGACGGCCTGAACACCCTGGTGCGCGGCCAGAAGCTGCCCATCTTCTCAGCCTCCGGCCTGCCCCATGCCCAGCTTGCCGCCCAGATTGCAAGGCAGGCCAAGGTGCGCGGCACCAATGACCCCTTCGTGGTTGTGTTCGCCGCCATGGGCATCACCTTCGAGGAATCCAACTTCTTCGTGGAAAGCTTTAAGGAGACAGGGGCTATCGACCGCACCGTTATGTTTGTGAACCTGGCAAACGACCCTGCCGTTGAGCGTATCGCCACCCCCCGCATGGCCTTAACCGCCGCGGAGTACCTGGCCTTTGAGAAGAATTACCACGTGCTGGTTATCCTCACCGACATTACAAACTATGCCGACGCCCTGCGCGAGGTTTCCGCTGCCCGTAAGGAAGTGCCGGGCCGCCGGGGCTATCCTGGCTACATGTATACGGACCTGGCCCAGATGTACGAACGCGCCGGGCGCCAGAAGGGCAAGAATGGATCCATCACCATGATTCCCATTCTGTCCATGCCGGAAGACGACAAGACCCACCCCATCCCCGACCTGACCGGGTACATCACCGAGGGCCAGATTATCCTGAGCCGCGAGCTGTACCGCAAGAATATTTCCCCGCCCATCGACGTGCTGCCCTCCCTGTCCCGTCTGAAGGACAAGGGCATCGGCGAGGGCCGCACCCGGGCTGACCACGCCGCCACTATGAACCAGCTCTTCGCCGCCTATGCCCGAGGCAAGGAAGCGAAGGAACTGATGGTGGTGCTGGGCGAAGCTGCCTTGACGGAAATTGACAAGCTGTACGCCAAGTTTGCAGACGCCTTTGAGACAGAATATGTCTCCCAGGGCTATGAATCCAACCGGGACATTGAGGAAACCCTGGACTTGGGCTGGAAGCTTCTGTCCATCCTGCCCAGAGGCGAGCTGAAGCGTATCAATGACAAGTTCCTCGACCAGTATTACGGAAAGGTGTGATGACCCTTGGCCGGCACACAAGTGAATCCCACCCGCATGGAGCTGACGCGCCTGAAAAAGAAGCTGGCAACCGCCACCCGGGGCCACAAGCTTTTGAAGGATAAGCGCGACGAGCTGATGCGCCAATTCCTGGACAAGGTGCGGGAAAACAAGCGCCTGCGGGAACGTGTGGAAGAGGGCATAGGGGCCGCCAACAAGAATTTCCTTCTGGCCCGGGCTGGGATGCAGGATCAGGTTTTAAACACCGCCCTGCTTGCCCCCAAGCAGCGTGTCTCTCTGGAGAGCGAGGCCGAAAACGTGATGAGCGTGGAAATCCCCAAGTTCACGTTTAAGACCCGCACGCCGGATCAGAACGACATCTTTTCCTATGGCTTCGCCTTCACCTCCAGCGATCTGGACGGTGCGGTGCAGTCTTTGGCAGACGTGTTCCCCGACATGCTGGCCCTGGCCGAGTGCGAGAAGGGCTGCCAGCTTATGGCGGTGGAGATTGAAAAAACCCGCCGCCGGGTAAACGCCCTGGAGCATGTGATGATTCCTGAACTGCAGGCAAACATCAAATACATCTCCATGAAGCTGGACGAAAACGAGCGCTCTACCCAGATCCGCCTGATGAAGGTCAAGGACATGATGCTCAAGGAAGCCCATGGCTATGATGACCCTCTGAACTAAAAGTATAAGCTGTACAAAGAACCGGGCAAAGGCAGAAACCGCCTTTCGCCCGGCTTTTTTGTGCAGTGAAGAGGGATTTGCCCATGAAAAAGCCCCCCGGAATCCGGGGGGCTTTCTGCAGGCAATATAGTAAATGCACGTGAAAATCGGTACATCCAGATTTTCACGTTGAGCGGCTGAACTGCCTATACCAGCCGCCAGCTTGACAGCCTGACTTATTCGTCTGCCATTATAAAACTACATACCGTTCCTTTCGCAGAACCGGGTGAGGATAGCCGCGGCCTGGGCGCGGGTGGCGCTGCCCTTGGGGGCCAGGGTGCCGTCGTCCATGCCGTTAATCAGCCCGCAGCCCACAGCCCAGTGCATGGGGGATTCCGCAAAGGAGGCCAGCTTCTGGATGTCCGGGAACCGGGAAAGATCAGCCCAGTCGGAAACGTCATAGCCCTTCATCACAGCATAGCGGTGCAGGATGGTGACAAACTGTTCCCGGGTAATAATGTGGGTGGGGCCGAAGCGCCCGTCCCCATAGCCCTCCACCAGCTTGTTGGCGGCGGCCCAGGCCACAGGCTGTGTATACCACTGCCCGGCAGGCACGTCTGTAAACTTGCTGGAATCTGCCGCCGGAGAGCCTTCCAGCCTGTGCAGGATGGTGACAATCATGGCCCGGCTGGTGGCAACCCCAGGGGAAAAGTGGGTTTCATCCATTCCCTGCATCATGCCCCGGTCGTATACATATTGAACCGAGGCGTAAAACCAGTCCTTTTCCTTCACATCCGTGAAGGGCAGGTAAACATTACCCGCTGTGACGAATATGGCCTCCAGCTTCACAGCGCTGCCGGGCATCCGGAAAGTGTACTGCCCGCTGCCCATGTCCAGAATGGCAACCGGCTGGCCCTTGCTGTCTGTCACCAGCAGGGAGCCTAGCTTATATCCGGCTTCCGGCTGGACGTACACTGTGACCACCTGGTTCTCCCGGGCCGCCTGAAGCACCTGGTAGGAGCCATGGGGGGCCTGGGGGGCTGTGATGGGGTGGCTTTCCCCAAAGGGCAGGTCAGGGGATTCGCTGTCTGTAGACTGCACCACCGGCACCTCTGCCAGGGAAAGGTTCTCCACGCCCCCTGCTATATCCTGGGAGTCCAGCAGGGCCACTTTGGCCCGCTCCGGTATCACCCCCATGCCGTTTGCGGACAAGCCCCCCAGGGTAAGGGCAGAGCCGCTGTTCAGGGCCAGAGGGGAGGCCAGGTATACGGTAAGGGTGGTCTGTCCCTGGCTGTGGGTAACCGCCGCGGCGTGCCTCGGGCTGTAGGCCAGGGGGTCGGCGGGGGTGAGGGACACCTGGGAGGCTTCATAAGAGCCTGCCAGGGTAACCTCCAGTTGTACGCCGTAAATGGTTTTGCCGCTTTCCAGGCCGCTAAGCCCCAGCACCACAGCGCCCTGGGCTGTCTGGCGGTAGGTGAGGGAAAGGCCGGCGGCTGAGGCAGGCAGGGGCAGGACGCTGAGCAGGCAGGCCCAGCAGAGCAAAAGCGCCCCCAGCTTCTTGCATTTTTTCATGGATATGTCCTATCCTTTCTCATATAAGTAAAGTACTCTTGCGGGAAATGAGGCTCGCCTTACGCCAGCCGGATGACAGGCAGGGTATCGCCGCCAGGGCTTTGCGCCCAGAGTGTCTGGGCGGTGGTGCGCTGGCCCCCGGTTCCGTCCGGGTTATCCTTGCGCACCATCTCCACCATAATCTGGCTGGGCAGCAGATTCACCCCGTCGCAGTGGGTGGCTCCCTGCAGCTCCGCCTCTTTCTGGACGTTGGGCACGAAGATGAACAGCCCGTCGCTGATATCGCTTACCTGCTTGTCCTCCGGAATCTCCGCAAACAGCAGGGCATAGCCGTCCATGTCCCGGATTTCCTCCGACACCACCACCTGCTCGCTGCCGCTGGCATTGGTAACGGCCTGGGTTTTGGTAAATTTCCCCTTCAGCCGCAGGGTGTTGTATACGGGATCCCCCCGGTAGGTGCCGGCGATGATTAAAGTCCCGGCAGGGATAACGTCGCCTGTGCCGTCCCCATAGCGGTAATCAGATTCCAGCCTGCCCATAAAGCCCCCCTGGTCCTCCAGGAAGGACACGTCGTCCCCGGCATAGCTGATAAGCTGGATGTCGGACGAGGCCATGGCAGCGGGAATGCCGGTAATTGTAACAGTCTTTGCGTCATAAGTCCACACCCGGGTGTCTGTGCTGGAGGTGCCGGGCTTGTTGAAATAGGTGAGATAGCTGTTTCTGTCGTCCACAGCCTGGTTGCCGGTGGAGAAGTTCCCCTCCCGGGCCTTTACAGACTTGCCCCCGGCCTGGGTGACTGTCACCGTATAGCTGCCGGAAGCGGGACGGCTGCTGCCGGTAAGCTTGATGCCGGAAACGCTTGTCTCGCTGCGAAGGGTAAAGGTGACAGTGCTGCCGCTGCGCGTAACAGTGTAGTCAGACGCAGGTACGGTTTTGTCGTAGGCAATGCGCACCTGCCCGGCATTTGCCCTGCCGATTTCATTGCCAAGGGTGTTGTACGCCGTTACCGTATAGGTAAAGGCCAGATGGTTTCCAGAGCCAATCACGTCTGTGTATACAGCGCTGCCCCCGGTGCTGGGCACAAAGGCAATGGCCTTGCCGTCCCGCTGTATCTCATAGCCCTGCAGGTTCCGGACATTGGGAGGCGTGATGACAATTTGGATTTCCGTGTCGCTGCCCGCCCGTTTAGCGGCAGAGGCAGAGAAGCTGGCTGTAGAACTGGAAACCCCGTTTAGCCTGTCCCGGCGGCTCTGGTCGTTTAAGTACCAGACAGCCCGGGTTTCCGCCGGATAATCTGAAAGCTTTTCCTTCACAGCGCTGCTTAAATCCAGGCCCCAGCGGGTGAAGAACGCCGTCAGGTTCCGGTTTGCCACCCCGGAAGCGGTGAGGGCCAGCTTTTCATCATAGGTGGGGGAGGCAACGCCGTCTGTATAGGTGCCGGCCTTCCAGGCCTTGAAGAACCTGTTGTAGAAGTCTGTGGGGGACTGGTTGTCATAGGCCAGATGAAGCTGCCAGTACATGCCAAGCTGCACGAACACGTCGTTGGAAGCGCCGGGCAGGCCCTGGGCTGTCTTGTTGAAGATGCCCTGGTATTTCCCGCTGGCCTCCAGGCGGGAGCGCAGGGTGCCCTGCTTCCCGTCATAGGTCTGCACCATTAAAGAATACAGGTTGTTGGTAATTTCCGCTTTGCCCAGCTTGTCCATGTTGTGGCCGATTTCATGGGCAATGCCCCAGCCGAACAGGCTGTTGGCAGCAGCGCCGGAAGGCAGGCTTGCAATGGGGGCGCCGCCGCAAAGCCCGGCAGAGGAGCCGTATCCCACGCCGATGTGGCTGCCAGCCGCATACATGAAAGCACCGGAGAACATCTGCATACACCGGATGTTCTGCCGCGTCTGCATGGTGTTGCCGCTGTATGCGCCGTCAATGCCCTGGGTGGTGTTGCAGATGTACATCACGTCCTCCCAGGCCAGGACGGAGTTATAAAGGGCCTCTGCCAGGCCGCTTGCGGGGGCGCTGTTTTTCACAGCCAGGGCAGGCAGGGACAAAAGCATGGTGGGGGTGGAAATTTCCGTCACATTCAAGCATTTCGTGGTCTTGTTGCTTTCCGTCACCCCGGCTTTGCCTATATAGCTGTTCAGCTCTGCCACATAGTCGCTGATAACCTGCTTCCGGGCAGGTTCCGTCATGGAATACCAGCCGGAAAGCTCCAGCACAGGGATGTCTGTGGCCCTGCGCACATGGAGGTTTATCAGGTGGGGACTGGCGCCTCCATAGCTTATATACAGGCTGCCGCCCCGCTCTGTGCTCTGGCTGCCGATTTTCGGAACCGTAAGGGTGTTGCGCCCGTTTTCCAAAGTGCCTGCCAGGGCGCGCCAGGTGGAAGCCTCGGCGTTAAACTGGGTGGCATATACGGAAACCTTCTCCCCGCTGGGGATGCCGGAGGCATAGATAGTAATTTCCTGGTTTGCCTTGGCAGCCACGCCTAAAGGCTGCAGTTCGCTGCCAGACTGCTTGTGCTTCTGGCTGTCCGCGCTGGCGCTGCGGGACTGTATCCCTTCCACCACCACGCCGGTGCTTTGCCCGGAAAGCAGCTCCTGGGCCAGATCCAGCTCATCCTTCAGGGTGGCGGTGTCCAGGTAATAGAAGCGCTCATCGCTGTTTAACCGGGTGCGCAGGCTGTTTATCTGCTGCAGGGTCACCCCGGAGCGCAGCCGGGTGCGCAGCTCGTTTGCGAACAGGGCGCTTATCTCGTCCGGCAGGCAGTGATCGGGATCATATTCCATAAACAGCAGCTCAGAGCAGCTTACAATATTATACCCGTCCTGCTCCACCGCCACGCTGATCTGGATAACCTTTTTGGCAGGCCCGAAGGGCAGGATGGCAAATTTCGAGGTGGGGATGGCGCTCTTGTTGGGAATGGTGGGCCAGGTGAAAACATCTCCGCCGGCAGTGCCGCCGTTACTGTCTTGGCCGCCCTTTGCGGGATCCGGCACCAGCAGGTGCCCTGGGCCATTCACGTTTTCCCCTTCATACCAGACCTGGACGCTGTAAGCCCGCAGGAACCGGGGATAGTTGCCGTCCAGCCGGGGGGACCAGAGCACAGCCTGCAGATCCACAGGCTCCTTAAAGGTGGTGATGACATGCTCGTTGCCATACCAGTTGGCGGCTGTCCAGTGGGTGCGGTAGTCCCCGTCAATCATGTTCTCAGGTTTAAAGGGCTTGTCCGCCGTATATTCCTTGCCGGCATAGTTTCCCGGCGCCCCCAGCTTAATGCTGGCTATCTTCCCGGCGTCCAGCAGCCCGGAAGAGGGAAGGCCCTCGGGACGGTCGTACACAACGGCCTTGGGGGTGCCCTCTGAAATGCGGGAAGCCCCGCTTTTCCCAACCTCGTTGCCCGCCACCACATAAAGCTGGTAAGGGGTGCCGTTTTTCAGGCTGGAGATGGTGGCGCTGGTGGCGCGCAGGCTGCCGCCCACCTGCTGGTAAGCGGCGGAGG
Source organism: Neglectibacter sp. X4 (assembly GCF_009917365.1). NCBI lineage: Bacteria > Bacillati > Bacillota > Clostridia > Eubacteriales > Oscillospiraceae > Neglectibacter > Neglectibacter sp. X4. Next base: position 120,771 of record NZ_QWLE01000006.1, read on the forward strand.
CGTTCTTCTCCTTGTAATATACCTCATAGAAGGTGGCGGCTTTTGAAGCCTTCCAGGAAATGCCTAAAGCCCCTTCCAGCTCGGTAACCTGCACCATGTCCGGCGCGTCCGGCTTTTTGCTGGGCTGGGGCGTGGCCTCCACTGTGTCGGAGGGATCCCCTGTCCAGCCTTCGGCGGTGGGGGTCACCTGGAACTTATAGGCCTGCAGGTTGTCAAGGCCCGTCACCTCCGCATAGGGAACAGAAGCCTGCACGCTCCTGCGGTTGCTTTCCTTCCCCACAGGCCAGAAGTCCACCCGATATCCGGTAACATTGGGCAGCTCCCGCCATTTCAGGGTGACCTTCTCGTGGCCCGCCGCCGCTGTCAGCCCTGTAACCTGCCGGTTAGGGGCCACAGGGTTTTCCGGCACAATGTCCTTTAAAAACCGGATGGTTTCCACAGTCACATAGCCGTCCGGGGTTTTGCTGACAGAGATGGTAACTTTCTTTACAGGCACCCGCTTGCCCAATTCCAGGGTGATGGTGCGCAGGCCGTCGCCGCGGCCTATGGCATAAACCCCGGCGGGCAGGGCGGCGTTAAAGGACAGCGGCTCGCTGGAGCCGTCTGTATATTCCACAGTGGCGGTGCCTGTTTCCAGGCCGCCGTTTTCCGGCGCGTCAATGGTGATTTGGGACATTTCCACCGGGCTGCTGCCAAAGTCAATGGGCAAATCCAGGGTGTTCCCGGCAGACGCCAGGCTGACGCTGCGGCCGTTGTCTGTGAAAAGGTCGGACAGGCTCCCGCTGGAAGCGGAGGCCCCCAGGGAGGTGAGGGCGGCTATGTTCACAGGGGGAGACAGCAAGGCTGTGTTCTTCACCTCCGCAGCGCCTGTTGCCTTGATGTTCCGGGTGACATAGGCCAAATCTGCCAGCCCCACAGCGCCGTCCCCGTCCAAATCATAGGTGGGATACTGGCTGGGATCCGTGGAGGCAAGCCGCTGGGAAAGCAGGTCCCGGTCAATCTCATTCACCCGCCCGTCCCGATTAAAGTCCCCCAGGGTGAAGGTGGTGTCCCCGGTGCCGAGAATCAGGTGCTGGGAGTAGTTTTGCAGCACGATGTTGTGGGAATAGCTCTTATACCCCAGGCCCGAAAAGGCTAAGGTATAGCTGCCCTGGGGCAGGCCGCTGACAGACAGCGTGGCATACCGGGGCCAGCCTGTGCCGTCCGGGCCGCCGTCAGCGTTTTTCAGCTCCACCTGTGCCGGATACCCTCCCACAGAAAAGCTGTTTGTTTCCCACAGGGGCAGGGCACCAAGCTGCCTGCCGTTTTGAAGCAGGACAGCCTTCACGTCGTGGTTTTGCAGGGCAGAGCGCTTTTGGGCATAGTCCAGGCGCAGGGTGGCCTGAATTTCCCCCAAAGCGGGGACAGCCTCTGTCAAAGGCTTTGTTTCGATTTCCTCCTGGCTTTCCAGGGCCAGGGCAGGGCAGGCACAGGAAAGGGCAAGGGCCAGTGCCAGCGCCAGGGAAAGAATGCGTGCGGAAAATTTCATAGGTTCAGCTCCTTTTCCAAACAGGGATTATGTAAAGTGACAAAGAATCATGCCGCCCCACGAGAGGCGGCGGAACACCTGTTCTGTATGGAATATTATAGCAAATCCCCCCAGATAAAGGCAAGCTGTTTTTCCCAAATTCTACAGAAAATCTGTCTTTTTCTCCTGAAATCCCCCAGGCGGAAAAGCGCGCCGGGAAAACCCTTATGTAAATTCTTCCCCTATGCCTTGCTTTTACAGGCCCGCCATGCTAGAATACAGGAAAAGGGACGCGGCCCGGATGGAGAGCCCGAAAAGAAATACCATTATAATAAAAGGAAGTGTCAGCAGTATGAGTTCCAAGGTCTATTTTTCCAAAACCATCACCCCCGAAAAGGTGCTGGAGCTTTTCAAGCTTCTGCAAAAGGATCTGCCCGGCAAAACCGCCATTAAGGTGCATTCCGGCGAGGTGGGCAACCAGAATTTCCTGCGCCCCGATTTCTGGAAGCCTGTAGTGGACTTTGTAGACGGCACTGTCACCGAGTGCAACACCGCCTATGACGGAGAGCGCAACACTACGGAAAAGCACCTCAAGGCCATCTCCCTTCATGGCTGGGATGAGTATTTCGACTTTGACCTGCTGGATGCGGAAGGCCCGGATCTGGAGCTGGACATTCCGGACGGCCTGCAAATCAAGAAGAACTATGTGGGCAAAAACCTGAAGAAGTACGACTCCCTCTTGGTGCTGTCCCATTTCAAGGGCCATCCCATGGGCGGATACGGCGGGGCTATCAAGCAGCTTTCCATCGGCGTGGCCTCCTCCTTTGGCAAGGCGTATATCCATGGCGCCGGCAATCCCGACGAAATCTGGACTGCCGACCACGATTCCTTCCTGCGTTCCATGGCAGACGCGGCTGCCTCTGTGGTGGAGTTCTTCCATGGCAACGCCGCCTATATCAACGTAATGAAGAATATGTCTGTAGACTGCGACTGCTGCGCTGTGGCAGAGGATCCCTGCATGAAGGATATCGGCATCCTGGCTTCCCTGGATCCCATCGCCATCGACCAGGCCTGCCTGGATTTGGTGTATGCCGCCAAGGACGATCCCGGCCAGGCCCACCTGCTGGAGCGCATTGAAAGCCGCAACGGCGTTTTGACCATCGAAGCCGCCGCCAAATTGGGCTACGGCACCCGGGAGTATGAGCTGGTAGAAGTGGAGTAATTCCCGCTGCCTTTTGTGCGTTTGCAGGAAAATGGCAAGGCCCCCATCCTTAGCTTTTGGCGGGATGGGGGCTTTCGCATATCTGTCCAGAATAGGCGAGCGCAGGTGAAAAATACTGTGCAAAGGGGAGAAACCCTTTTGAAAACAGGGGAAAAGGGTTACAAAACAGAAATTTTTTGAATGTCAGACCCATAAAAGCTGCAAAACAGGAGACAGGGGGCTTGGTAGAATGTATGCCCGAAACTCCAGCAGCACCAAGACATTTGTGCAAATTTCCTATTGAAAGCCGGGCGAAATCTCAGTATAATAATGTACACGGAAAAAGAGAAATGCAATTTCCCATCCTGGAACTTGCATTTCCCGGCTTCCCGCTCCGGGGCGGCTGTCCCGGGGACATTCTTTTGAGAAAGAGGGCCAGAAAATGAAGAAACGGCCCCCGAAAAGGAAAGGTGATAGGAAATGAAGAAGAGATTATTCGCATTGGGGCTTGCGCTGCTCATGGTTGCGGCCTGCCTTGCCGCCTGCGGCGACAGCAGCTCCTCTCAAGCAGACCAGCCTGCCAGCACAGGTTCTTCCCCTGAAAGCACCGGCGCGGCTATTAAAATCGGCGGCACCGGGCCCCTTACCGGCGGCGCGGCGATTTACGGCAATGCCGCCAAAAACGGCGCCCAGATTGCGGTGGACGAAATCAACGCCCTGGGGGGCCTGCAGTTCGAGCTGCGCTATGAGGACGACGTACACGACCCCGAAAAGGCTGTTACCGCCTACAACACCCTGAAGGACTGGGGTATGCAGGCATTCCTGGGTTCCGTTACCTCCAAGCCTGCTGTGGCCACCTCCACCGAGGCCAATAACGACCACATTTTCTTCCTGACCCCCTCCGCCTCCTCCACAGACGTGCTGGGCGGCGTGGAGAACCCCCTGACAGAAACAGTGGAAATCCCCCGCAAGGACAACATCTTCCAGATGTGCTTTGTGGATCCCAACCAGGGTTCCGCCTCTGCCCAGTATATTTACGACCAGAAACTGGGGGAGAAGGTAGCTGTTATCTATAAGAACGATGACGTATACTCCACCGGCATCTATAATTCCTTTGCCAGCAAGGCCCAGGAGCTGGGCATTCAGGTGGTGTCCGCCACCACCTTCACCGACGACACCTCCACAGACTTCTCTGTGCAGATTGCCGACGCCAAGGATAATGGCGCAGACCTGGTGTTCCTGCCCATGTACTATGAGGCAGCTTCCATGATCCTCATCCAGGCCGATTCTGTGGGGTACAAGCCCCAGTGGTTCGGCGTGGACGGCATGGACGGCATCCTCACCCTGGACGGCTTCGACACCTCCCTGGCGGAAGGCGTTATGCTGCTGACCCCCTTTAACGCCGACTCTGACGACGAGGCCACCAGTAAGTTTGTCTCCACCTACAAGGAGCAGTTTGGCGACGTGCCCAACCAGTTTGCCGCCGACGCCTACGACTGCGTGTGGTCTATCTATAACGCCATCAAGGACGAGGAGATTGCCGCTGATATCTCCGCCTCCGACCTGTGCGACAAGCTGATTGCCAAGTTCACAAGCGCAGATTTCTCCTATAACGGCCTTACCGGCGAGAACATGACCTGGGATGAGACAGGCGCTGTCAGCAAGTCCCCCAAGGGCATGGTAATCCAGGACGGCGTTTACGTGGGCCTGGACTAGGGCTTGTTTGAAAAATCGCAAACACCGTCTTTTTGTCCAAAACGTGCGTTTTCTGTGTTGGAAATCCTCGACAGG
>NZ_QWLE01000067.1:0-11950 GCF_009917365.1 Neglectibacter sp. X4
CCCCTCCTCCCCGCTCCGCCGGCGAGTGGAAGTTATCTATAAACTCACACTTGCAGGGGTTTTGGCGGGAAATGGGGGATTTTAGGGGGGAAATGAGGGGGTGAGGGTTGAATGGGGGTAGGGACAAGGAGTGTGCAGGCGGGATGGGGCAAATTCTTCCCAAGAAGATTTGCCTTGCAGGAAAAGGGCTTTTGTGCTATGCTATAGAAAGGAAAAAGCGCTTGGTTTTTCACAAAACAGCAGGCGCCGCAATAGGGCCTGACAGCCCTGACGGGAAAATGAGAGAGAGGATACTATATGAGATATGACGCAGTTATTATAGGTGCGGGCGTGACAGGCAGCGCCATTGCCCGGGAGCTTTCCCGGCGGGAAGGGCGGTTCCTGGTGCTGGAACGTGCCGGGGACGTGTGCGAGGGCACCAGCAAGGCAAACTCTGCCATTGTCCACGCAGGGTTTGACGCGGAGCCGGGCACCATGAAAGCTAAGATGAACGTACAGGGCAACGAGATGATGACAAAGCTCAGCGAGGAGCTGGACATCCCCTTTAAGCGGGTGGGCGCTTTCGTGGTGTGCCTGGACGAGGGGGACATGCCCAAGCTGCGGGAACTGTATGACCGGGGCGTGGCGAACGGCGTGCCGGGCCTCAGCATTTTAACCGGGGAGGAAGCCCGGAAGCGGGAGCCTAATCTCAGTGACAAGGTGTGCGCAGCCCTGCTGGCGGAAACCTCCGGGATTATCTGCCCGTTTGAGCTGACTTTGGGCCTGGCGGAGTCGGCGGCGAAAAATGGCGTGGAGTTCCGCTTTGGCACAGAGGTACAGAAGATAGAGAAAACAGCGGAGGGCTGGCGCGTGACCACCTCCCAGGGAGAAGCGGAAGCCCGGACAGTAATAAATGCCGCTGGGATATATGCCGATTCCCTCCACAACCAGGTGTGCGAAAAGAAACTGCACATCACGGCCCGAAAAGGGGAATACTGCCTGCTGGACAAAACAGCCGGCAGCCATGTGAAAAGCACCATTTTCCAGCTTCCGGGCCAGTATGGCAAGGGGGTGCTGGTGTCCCCCACTGTACATGGCAACCTGCTGGTAGGCCCCACTGCCACAGACATTGAGGACAAGGAAGACACTGCCACCACGCCGGAGGGTCTGGCGGAGCTACAGGAAAAGTCTGCCCTGGGTGTAAAGAACGTGCCCCTGCGGCAGGTGATCACTTCCTTCATGGGCCTGCGCGCCCATGAGGACGGGGATGATTTCACTTTGGGCGAGACAGCGGAGGGCTTTTTCGACGCAGCGGGCATCGAGTCTCCTGGCCTTTCCAGCGCTCCGGCCATCGGCGTGTATATTGCCGGGCTGGTGGCGGACAAGCTTTCCTTGAAAGAGAAGGCAGGCTTTGACCCGGTACGCAAAGGCGTGCCCCGGCTTCACGAAATGAGCGCGGAGCAGAGGGCCGCGAAAATACAGGAAAACCCTGCCTATGGCAATATTATCTGCCGTTGCGAGGAGGTTTCCGAAGGGGAAATTGTAGACGCCATCCATGGCATACTAGGCGCCCGCACCCTGGACGGCGTGAAGCGCCGCACCCGGGCCGGCATGGGCCGCTGCCAAAGCGGCTTCTGCTCCCCCCGGGTGATGGAACTGCTCTGCCGGGAGCTGGGGCTTACCCTGGATGAGGTGCGCAAAAACGGGCCAGACTCCCAGATTGTGCTGGAGAAAACACGATAGAAGGTGCTTTTTGCCCTGATAAGTATCCCGGAAACCTTTGCCAGGCTTACGCAGAGTGCGGCTCCCCCGCAGGCAGCCGCGCTCTGCTGGTTTTTTCGGGAAAACGGAGAATTTTAGAACCAAACTATTTTAAGGGTTTGCGGGAAGGAGGGCACAATGGAAAAAATCATGGTGGCCATGAGCGGCGGGGTGGACTCCAGCGCAGCGGCCCTGCTGGTGAAACAGGCAGGCCTGGAGGCTGTGGGCGTTACCTTGAGCCTCCGCCGGGAGGAGCGGGAAGAGCTATTTCCCGGGGAAAAAACCTGCTGCTCAGCAGACGACGTAAATGACGCGCGCATGGTGTGCGCCCGCCTGGGGATTCCCTTTTATGTGTTCAACTTCCAGGAGGATTTCCAGGAACAGGTGATAGACCGCTTTGTAAACGCCTACTGCCAGGGGAAAACCCCAAACCCCTGCATCGACTGCAACCGGCACATTAAGTTTGGGAAGCTGCTCCGGCGGGCGGCGGAAACGGGCTTTGACAAGGTGGCTACAGGCCACTATGCCCGGGTGGAGAGGGACGAGGCTTCTGGGCGGGTTCTTTTGAAAACCGGGCTGGACAAGGACAAAGATCAGAGCTACATGCTCTATTCCCTGACCCAGGAGCAGCTTGCCCACACCATGTTCCCCTTAGGGGAACTGACAAAAGCCCAGGTGCGGGCGCTGGCGGAGGAAAACGGCCTTTTAAACGCACGCAAGCGGGACAGCCAGGACATCTGCTTTGTGCCGGACGGGGACTATGCTGCCTTTATCGAAGGCTATGCGAAAACATCCTTCCCCAGCGGGGACTTTGTGGGAACGGCAGGGGAGGTGTATGGCAGGCATAAGGGGATTATCCACTACACCATCGGCCAGCGCAAGGGCCTGGGGCTTTCCTTTCCCCAGCCCATGTATGTATGCGGCATTGACCCGGAGAAAAACCAGGTTACCCTGGCCCCTCATGAGGCCCTGTTTTCCCGGACTGTTACAGCCCATGGCATCAACCTCATTGCCTGCGAAAGGCTGCCCGGCCCTGTCCGGGCGCAGGTGAAGCTGCGCTACCGCCATGCCCCCCAGCCTGCCCTCTTGGAGCAGACCGGGGAAGACACGCTCCAGGTCACCTTTGACCAGCCCCAGCGGGCCGCTACCCCAGGCCAGGCGCTGGTGGCCTATGACGGCGACACCGTAATTGGCGGGGGCGTGATAGCCTAAAAAAGCTGGAAGGGAGAAAACGGTATGAAAACAGAACGTCCCTACCCCTATGTGGAAATAGACAAACGCGGTGCAGTGCGCGCCCGGGAAGGCCACCCTTGGGTGTTTGACAATGAAATTGTGGGCATGGAGGGGGAACCTCGGGACGGCACCCTCTGCGACGTGCTGGGGCCAAAGGGCCGGTATTTGGGCACAGGCTATTATAACAGCCATTCAAAAATCCGGGTGCGCATCATTTCCCGCAACGCCAACGACAGGTTTGACGAAGATTTTTACCGCCGCCGGGTACGTCACGCCTGGGAATACCGGAAAACCGTTATGGCAGGGGACTTCAACTGCTTCCGGCTGGTGTTCGGGGAGGCCGACCGCTTCCCCGGCCTGACAGTGGACAAGTTCGGGGACATTCTGGTGACCCAGACCCTTTCCCTGGGGGTGGAAAAAATCAAGCCCCTGTTGTTCCCGCTGCTGGCGGAAGCCCTGGAGCAGGAGGGTCTGCGGGTTTCCGGCATCTATGAGCGCAACGACGTGCGGGTGCGGGAGTTGGAGGGCCTGGCCCAGAACACAGGCTGGTTCCCCCTGCCGGGCCGGGAAGCGCCGGAGGAAACCACTGTGGAGATAGAGGAGACCGGTGTCCGCTACCTGGTGGATTTCGCAAACGGCCAGAAAACCGGGTTCTTTTTAGACCAGAAGTATAACCGGGCCGCTGCCGCCCGGCTGGCTGCCGGCAGGCGTGTGCTGGACTGCTTTACCCACACAGGATCCTTTGGCCTCAACTGCGCTAAAGCCGGGGCGGCTTACGTACGCTCTGTGGATGTGTCTGAAACCGCCATTGCCTGCGCAAGGGAAAACTGCGCCCGCAACGGCCTTTCCCGCATAGTGGAATATGAAACCGCCAATGTGTTTGATCTGCTGCCCTCCTTGAGGCCAGGGGAATATGACTATATCATCTTAGACCCGCCCGCCTTTACCAAGTCCGGCAAAACTGTGGACAGCGCGGAGCGTGGCTATAAGGAGATAAATTTCCGGGCCATGAAGGCCCTGCCCCGGGGCGGGTTTTTAGCCACCTGCTCCTGCTCCCACTTTATGGGAGACGCCCGCTTTCGGGCCATGCTTCAAAGCGCCGCCAGGGACGCGGGGGTGGAGCTGCGGCTGATTGAGGCCCGGACCCAGGGGCCGGATCACCCGGTGTTATGGAACGTGCCGGAGACGGACTACCTGAAATTTTACCTGCTTCAAATCGTGTAGGAGGAAACGCCATGGATGAAACACAAAACGCCGCCCTGCTGGTGGTAGACGTGCAGCAGGGGCTTTTGGACAAAGGCCCCTTTGAAAAGGAGCGGCTGGCGGAGACTATCGGCAGGCTGCTGGGAGAGTTTCGCAGGGAACAAAAGCCCGTTCTCTTTGTCCGCCACGACGACGGCCCCGGCACAGAGCTTGCCGCAGGCGCGCCGGGCTGGGAAATTGCCCGGGAGGTAAGCCCTCTGAAAGGAGAAAAAATTTTTGACAAGCGCTTTAACAGCGCCTTCCTGGAAACAGGGCTGGAGGAGTATCTGGGGGAGGCGGGCATAAAAACCCTGGTGGTGGCAGGGCTGCAGACAGAATACTGCATAGACGCCACAGTGAAATCTGCCTTTGAAAGGGGCTTTAAAGTTTTGCTGCCAAAGGGCGGCATCACCACCTTTGATAACGGAAGCTTCTCCGCCGCCCAGATAAACCGGTTTTACTATGAAAGCATCTGGCGGGGCCGGTACGGGGAAATCCTGGAAGGGGCAGGCGTGTGAAAAATATAGAGAAAGGAATGATACCGGGCACAAAAGGCTGGTGTTTCAGCTCTTTTTGTGTACATCCGGTATCCCATGGCGATTATGAATATTGACAGATTTTCTTACAAACTGGGGGCCGCGGACTGCTTCTGCGAAATGGTGCGGGCCGGGGTGAAAAAGCTGGCGCTGGCCCACCCCTGCGACAGCCGGGAGGAGCGGGACAGCTTCCTGCCGGAATTCCAGAAGCTTTGTGCCGAATACGGGGTGAAGCTGTATCCGGAGGACGACGCCTTCATTACAGACCTGTTCCCCGTCTCCATGAACAAAAACCGCTTTAACGCCATCTTTTATCAGGACGAGGCTGTGCTTCAGGCCTATCTGGACTTAAAGGAGGAAAAGCGGCAGGCCCAAGCCGGGGGCGCATATACCCCGGAAAAGCGGCGGGACATTGCCTGGCGGTATGGGAAGCTGCTGTCCTATACGGATGAGGGCATAGAGCGGCTGCTAAAAAACAACCAGGAAAGGGAGGCGTGAATATGCGCGTGTTTTTAAACGGCGGGGGCGATGGGGCCAACGCCCAAGAAGCCTACCAGCGCTTTGGCGCGGCGGCAGGCAAAGCAAAGCCCCTTCTGTATGTCCCTTTGGCAATGGAGCAGGAAACCTACCCTAGCTGCTTTAGCTGGATAACCGGAGAGCTGGAAAGCCTTGGGGTGAAAATTGAGATGGTTCACTCCGGGGAAGAGCTGGCTGGGCTGGATTTATCCCATTTCGGCGGGATTTTCATCGGCGGGGGCAACACCTACAAGCTGCTGCACGAGTTAAAGGAAAGCGGCGCCCTTTTAAAGCTTACAGAATACCTGAAGGCTGGTGGTTCAGTATTCGGCGGCAGCGCTGGGGCCATTATCTTGGGGGCGGACATTGATACCTGCCGGTATGCCGACGAGAACCTGGCCGGCCTTTCGGACACGGCAGGCATTGACGTGCTCTCCGGCATTTCCCTTTTGTGCCACTATGGCAATGAGGACGAGGAAATTACCCAAAGGCACACAACCCATCTGCTGGGGCTTTCCCAATCCGGGCGCAGGATACTGGCCCTGCCGGAGGAGGACACAGTGGTGCTAAACGGCGAAAAGGCGGAGGTTATAGGCACGCGGCCCTACTATCTTTTCCAGGAGGGTCGGCAGATAGAATGCCTGCCGGGGCCGCTCCCGAAAATATAGGGCGGAAGGCGGTGGGAGTCCAGAGGGAATGATTCCCTCTGGCAGGGATCCAAGGGGCGGCGCCCCTTGGCGGATTCTTAAGGCGGAGCCTTAAGAGCAACAGAAAGGGATGAAGAAAATGTCTATGAAGCTGAACCGGGAGCTGCCCCTCCCGGCAGACCTGAAAGGGGAGTATCCCCTGTCAGCGTCCCTGCGGGAAAGGAAAGCCCAGAGGGACAGGGAAATCCGGGCGGTGTTTACTGGGGAATCAGATAAATTCCTGGTGATCGTGGGGCCTTGCTCGGCGGATCAGGAGGACTCTGTGCTGGAGTATGTCCACAGGCTTGCTAGAATCAATGAGCGGGTGGGAGACAGGCTGCTGCTTATCCCCCGGGTGTACACCAACAAGCCCCGCACCACAGGGGCGGGATATAAGGGAATGCTTCACCAGCCCTCCCCGGACAAGGCCCCGGACTTGCTGGGAGGCATTATCGCCATCCGCCGCCTGCACATCCGGGTGATGGAAGAATGCGGCCTTACCGCCGCCGATGAAATGCTGTATCCGGAAAACCGCAGTTATCTGGACGATGTGCTCTCCTATGAGGCTGTGGGGGCCAGATCTGTGGAAAACCAGCAGCACCGCCTGACTGCCAGCGGCATGGATATCCCAGTGGGCATGAAAAACCCCACCAGCGGGGATTTGTCTGTTATGCTCAACTCCATCCAGGCAGCACAGTCCGGCCACACCTTTATCTACCGGGGCAACGACGCCACCACCACCGGCAACCCCCTGGCCCACGCCATCCTCCGGGGCGGCGTGGACAAATACGGCACCTGCGTGCCCAACTATCACTATGAAGATCTCCGGCGGCTGTGGGAGCTGTATGAGGAGCGGGAGCTGCAAAACCCGGCGGTTATTGTGGACGCTAACCACTCCAATTCCAACAAGCAGTATAAGGAGCAGATCCGCATTGTCAGCGAGGTGCTCCACAGCCGCCAGTATAACCCGGCCTTGAAAAAGCTGATCAAAGGCGTGATGGTGGAAAGCTACCTGGAGGAGGGCAATCAGCCCATTGAGGCAGAGCGCGCCTTTGGCAAGTCCATCACCGATCCCTGCCTGGGCTGGCAGGACACAGAGCGCCTGCTCCTTTCCATGGCAGAGCGGGTGTAAAATTCTTTTAACCACCATAGAAATTAGTTTTAGGGTCAACCCCTTTAAAAAAGGGGTTGTGGGGTGTGGGGGTGAAAATCGCCGGCGGCGATTGCCATGAGCCGACCGAGCCGGCAGGCGAGACTCAAAGCCCCACAGAAAGGAAAGAGCACACAATGACAAACTGGTATTTCCCAGAGGACAAAACAAGCCCGGTATTCACCGCCTATAACCATCTCCGCCGCAAGTTTCCGGAGGGGCAGATGCCAAAGCTGCCGCCCAAGGCTGTGCTGTTCTGCCTTGGCAGGGGGCTTCCCGTTTTAAGGGAGCGTTTCCAAACGGAAACCGTTTTAGAGGAGCTGACAGGCTTTATCACCCACACGCCTGTTTACAAGGTGCGGGGCCATGACAGCGTGTGCTTTCTCCATGGCGGCTATGGCGCGCCACAAGCCACCACAACCCTGGAGAGCATCCATGCCATGGGGGTGGAGGAAATCCTGGTAGTAGGGCTGTGCGGCATTTTTGTGCCGGAACTCCAGGTGGGGGACATCCTCCTGCCCCAAAGGATTTTAAACGAAGAGGGCACTTCCCTCCACTATCAGGAGAAGCCGGGCTTTGCCCGGACTACCCCTCCGGCCTCCTCCCAAAGCCTGAAGGACTTCCTTCTGGAAAAAGGCTTCACCGCTGAGGAACGGGACACTGTTACCACAGACGCGCCCTACCGCCAGACCTTCTACAAAGAAGCCCTTTGGCGGGAGCAAGGCTGTGCGGGAGTGGACATGGAGGCCTCCGCCCTGGTGAATCTGTGTACCTATTACGGCATGAAAAGCACTGTGGCCCTGATGGCCTCCGACAAGCACCCTGTGCAAGAGGGGGATAAGCCCTGGGCTTGGGGGAGTCTGGACTTTAACAGCCTGCGGGATAATTTCATCGCGGCATGTATCGAATACAGCCTGCGGTAAGGAGCGAAGGAAAATGAAAGACGAGATTTGGGTTGTGAAGGTGGGCACCTCCACCCTTACATATGAAAACGGCCGGGTGAACCTGCGCCGGATGGAATGCCTGTGCAGGGCCTTGGCAGATCTGCAAAACGCGGGCAAGCGGCTGGTGCTGGTGTCCTCCGGGGCCATTGGTGTGGGCATGGGCAAGCTGGGGCTGAAAAGCCGGCCTGCCGAGACAGAAAAAAAGCAGGCCCTTGCCGCTGTGGGCCAGTGTGAATTGATGTTCCTCTACGACAAGTTTTTCGGGGAATATAACCAGACTGTGGCCCAGGTGCTGCTGACCGCCGGGGTGGTTCATGATGACCGGGGGCGGCACAACGTGGAGAACACCTTCCGGGAGCTGCTTACAATGGGAACCATCCCCATTGTAAACGAAAACGACACCGTGGAGACAAGCGAGCTGGAGGGCCAGAATTTTGGAGACAACGACACCCTTTCCGCTGTGGTGGCAGAGCTGATTGCCGCCGACTTTTTGGTAATCCTTACAGACACCGACGGCCTTTATGACAGCGATCCCCGGAAGAACCCGGCGGCAAAGCTTATCCCCCGGGTGGAAAACATCACCCCGGAAATAGAGGCCCTGGCCGGAGGCGCGGGATCCATCCGGGGCACAGGGGGCATGGCTACAAAGCTGCGGGCCGCTAAAATGGCAGGGGCTAAGGGCATTCCCTGCGCAGTAGTTTCCGGGGCGGACATGGAGAACCTGTACAGGCTGCTGGAGGGAAAGCCAGCGGGCACCTTGTTTGCGGCAGGGCAGGACTGACGGATGGAGAAGCATGGAAGGCTGATCCAGGCGGGCTGCCTTTTGAGAAGCCCCTGCGCTATATTTTACAAATACGCCTCTTGACAGGCCTGGCTCCACATGGTATATATAATATGAATATAGAAACTGCCACCGGGTAGGAATGTGATAGAGCATTCGCTGGCGCATCGTTAGGTCTTGGAAGATGCGCACGCGGGTGCTTTTTGCTTTGAAAGGAGTATCTGTTCATGGGTGCCTTTAAAAAATCCTTATCATACTTTACGAAAGGGGAGCTTGCCCTCTGGGGCGGATCAGCAGCGCTGGTGCTGGGAGCCTTTTTCTGGTTCGACCGGGGGAATCCCCTTATTCTTGCCGCCTCCCTTCTGGGCGTCACCTCCCTGCTGTTCAGCGCTAAGGGGAATCCCTTCGGGCAGGTGCTGATGGTGGTGTTCAGCCTGCTGTATGGCTATATCTCCTGGGGCTTTGCCTATTACGGGGAGATGCTCACTTATGTGGGCATGACCGCCCCCATGTCCCTGTACGCCTTGGTTTCCTGGCTGAAAAACCCTTATGGCGGCAGGCGCTCCCAGGTGAAAATCCGTCGGCTCGCCTGCCGGGAGGCCCTGGTGATGGCCCTGCTGGCCTTGCTTGTCACCATGGTTTTCTATTTTATCCTGGCATGGTTTTCCACCAGGAACCTGCTGCCCAGCACCTTGTCTGTAGCCACCAGCTTTTTAGCTGTATACCTCACTGCCCGCCGCAGCCCTTATTTTGCCCTGTGCTACGCCGCCAATGATCTGGTGCTCATCCTTTTATGGAGCCTGGCGGCGCTGGAGAACAGAGCTTATCTGTCCACAGCAGCCTGCTTTGCTGTGTTTCTCTTAAATGACAGCTACACCTTTGTAAATTGGCGGCGGATGCAGGACAGGCAGGAGCAGGAGGCGGGAAAATGAAGAGAAAGGCGAAGTTTTCTTGCAAAGCGGGGCAGAGTTTGGTATAATGCCAGAAGGCAAAGATTTTATTGAGAGGAAGGCGGAGGCTTTATGAAAGCAGCGGAAAAGACCATGGACATGATAACCGGCCTATGCAAGAACCGGGGATTTATCTTCCCCGGCAGCGAGATATACGGCGGCCTTGCCAACACCTGGGATTACGGCCCTTTGGGCACGCGGCTCAAGAACAATGTGAAGGATGCCTGGCGCAAGCGCTTTATCCAGGAGCGGGAAAACAGCTTTGAAATCGACGCGGACATCCTCATGCATCCCCGGGTGTGGGAGGCAAGCGGGCACGTGCAGTCTTTCTCCGATCCCCTTTTAGACTGCAAGGAGTGCAAAATGCGCCACCGGGCCGACAATCTTATTGACGATTTCGATCCCGAGGCCCATGCCGACGGCATGACAAAAGAGGAGATGTTCCAGTATATCAAAGACCACAGCATCCCCTGCCCCCATTGCGGCAAGCACAATTTCACAGATATCCGGGAGTTTAACCTGATGTTCCAAACCTACCGGGGGGTGACAGAGAGCAGCAAAAGCGTTATCTATCTGCGGCCTGAAAACGCCCAGGGCGAGTATGTGAACTTTTTAAACGTCCAGCGCACCATGCGCGCAAAGCTCCCCTTCTCCATCGGGCAGATAGGCAAGGCTTTCAGAAACGAGATTACCCCTGGCAACTTCACCTTCCGCACCATTGAGTTCGAGCAGATGGAGTTCCAAACCTTCTGCAAAGAGGGCACAGACGGAGAGCTTTACGAGCATTTCAAGGCATACGGCAAGAAATTCTTTGAGGACTTAGGCCTGCCCGCCGACTGCCTCCGTTTCCATGACCACGAGAAGCTTGCCCACTATGCCAAGGCCGCCTGCGACATTGAGTATCTGTTCCCCTTTGGCTGGGGAGAGATCAACGGCACCCACAACCGCACGGATTTCGACCTTTCCCGCCACCAGGAGTACAGCGGCCAGAAGATGGACTATCTGGATCCGGAGACAAACGAAAAGTTTATCCCTTATATCATTGAGTCTACCTATGGCCTGGATCGCACGGTGCTGGCCCTGCTGTGCGAGGCCTACGACGTGGAAATGCTGGACGAGGTGAAAAACGACAGCCGGGTGGTGCTCCATCTCCACCCCGCCATGGCCCCCTACAAGGCCGCTGTGCTGCCCCTTTCCAAAAAGCTCTCCGGCCCGGCCCGGGAAATCTACCAGGAGCTGAGCAAATCCTTTATGGTAGACTTTGATGAAACCGGATCCATCGGCAAACGCTACCGCCGGGAGGACGAAATCGGTACGCCCCTGTGTATCACCGTAGACTTTGACACCGTAGGCGACAGCGAAAAAGCCGGGGACAACTGCGTTACTGTCCGGGACAGGGACACCATGGAGCAGGAGCGCATTCCTGTATCCGCCCTAAAGGCATATATCGAGGCCCGCATTCAGTTCTAAGGCCCCGGCGGATACGCCTATACGGCAGGGGAAATGTCAAATGATTTGAAAGATTCTAAGTTTTCAGGAGACCTGCAGAACCCAGAGCGGGCCTGCTTTTCAATATGAAAAATGCGGAAAACAGATTGCATATTGATGGGTATTTTGCAATCTCGCAAAATGGGATTGCAAAATTTTTTGCCCGTTTTCGACACAAAAACAGCCTGCGCGGCGCAAAGCTGTCAGGCGTTCAAACTTACCTTTTAGGAGCGTTTAAGGACGCACACAAAACCTTTTAAGAAAATAGCAGCCCTTTAAGCGAACGCATACAAAAGCCGCTTAAAGGGCTTGCTTTTTGCCTTTAAGAGAGAATAACCCGTGCATTTTTTGCACGGGCCTTAGAATTCCTAGGTTTTCGGGCGTTTTGTAATCTAGGTATTAATCTACCTTGCATCCAAAAAAGTTTCGTCCCTTAAAAGGTTTTGAGTATATGACATGAATGAAACCAGATAGCACTACTGTTTGTCGGGCGTTCATTACAGGAGGAATGAACACATGACAGCAAATACATATAAAAGCGACTTTAAAGGGCTGTTGTTATTTTCTTAAAAACCGCTTAAACCGCGCCAATACTAGGTTTGTGCGGTTTCTTAGATAGTGTCTACACAAGGTGAGAGGATCGTGATAGAATGGAAGCATCATATAAAAGACAGGAGAGAAAAA